>JAFGWZ010000219.1 GCA_016936905.1 Deltaproteobacteria bacterium
GCGGAGCGGATCCTGGAGAATCCTGAGGATTACAACGGAAGGGCAAACATGATGTGGGCGACCACCCTGGCGTTCAACGGCCTCACGACCGCCGGCATGGGGATGATCGCGTTGCCCGCCCATATGATCGAACATTCACTGAGCGCCCTCTATGACATAGCTCACGGGGCGGGTCTTTCGATCGTTCTTCCCGGGTGGATGGCCTGGGCGCTTCCGAAAAATCCCGCGAGATTCGCCCGGCTTGCCCGCGAGATATTCGATGTCGACGACCGTGACGACACTCTGGCGGGCGTGGAAGGCATCCGCCTTCTGAAACAGTGGTTTTCTTCGATCGGAAGCCCCGTATCCCTTGGCGAGGCAGGCATCCCCGCGGCCGATATCGACGGTATCGCCGAAAATGCCTTCGCCCTCTCCCGGATCTGGGGGTTGAAAGCGTACACGAAAGAAATCATATCCGAAATATTACGGATGTGTAACGAGTGAACCAGCGGTGTGACACGATGACGGGAATTATATTGTCCGGCGGCAAGAACCTGCGAATGGGGGGGAAGAACAAGGCATTTGTGAGCGTCGACGGAGCATTTATCATCGACAGGGTGGTGAATCTCTTTCAAGATGTGTTCGACGAGATCATCGTCTCGACCAATACGCCCCTCGACTACATCGACTACGACGTTCATATCGTCACTGATATTGTGAAAAACAAAGCGGCGATCGGCGGCATTTATACGGGGCTTCTGTATGCGTCGTCGGACCATTGCTTCGTCGCAGCCTGCGACATGCCCTTTCTGGACCGGCGATTCATCGAACACATGATCGCCCGGATCGGAACCTACGATATCGTAGTGCCCGAATCGTCGAGCGGCCTCCAGCCGCTTCACGCGATTTACTCAAAAAAATGCCTGCCATACATGAAGAAGCTCATCGATGGCGACCGTCTCAAAATCCGTCCTCTCTTTAAGCACTTCAAAACCCTGACCATACCGTCCGAGGTTATTAAAACCTTTGATCCGGATGAAAGAATGTTCCTCAACATCAATTCACCGGAGGACCTGGATAAGGTCCGGATGGAAAGAAGCTTCTAAAATCAACGGAGGATCAATTCACCGATTCCCCGCGGCGTCTTCCGTTGTCTCACCCCTCGAAAGAAACATTGCAGATCGGGGTAATGGGCCTCTGCCTGACGGTATGCCCTGCAAATACGGGGCTGCACTTTTTATTTGACATTTACTTGAATTTTCGTTAATTCATGCGACAATTTGCGCTGGAGGCGCATTCTTTGGATATTGCGGATTTATCAGACATGAAATAAGGAGGGGTACATGACGCAAGAGAAAGTTATGAATCGTTGGTATGTCGTTATCGGTGCAGTTCTTATCCAGCTGTGCCTGGGCGCTATTTATGCATGGTCCGTTTTCACTCCCAAGCTGACCATGCCTCTCGATCAGGGCGGAACGTATGGATTCAGTGCGACACAGGCTGCGTGGATATTTTCAATCGGCCTTCTCGTTTTTTCCGTTGTAATGATTCTTTCGGGACGGATGATCGCTAAAACAGGCCCGAGGAAGCTCGCCTCTCTCGGCGGCATTATTCTGGGTATCGGATACATCCTCGGCGGCCTGTTCGGACATTCATTCTTCACCCAGCTGCTCTTCATAGGCATTATCGGCGGCGCCGGCATCGGACTGGCCTATGTCGTTCCCATTGCCGTGGGCGTCAAGTGGTTTCCCGACAAAAAAGGAATGGTAACCGGCCTTGCCGTCGCCGGTTTCGGCTTCGGTGCCACCATCTGGGTCAAATCGGCCGGCTCGTGGTTCGGCCTGATAGAAAATCTGAACTTCTTCGGTCTCGGAGGGGTCCAGAGCGTCTTTTTGCTGTACGGCGTTATTTTCCTCATTGCCGTCCTCGTGGGAAGCATCGTCATGATCGATCCCCCGGAAGGCTATGTCCCGGAAGGTTGGACGCCTCCCGAACCGGTTGCAGCCACAGCGGGTTCAAATCCGGGAGGCGCCGCTCTCGGCATGATCAATTTCGAATCGGGAGAAATGCTGAAAACTCCCCAGTTCTACATGACGTGGGTTACCTTTCTTTTCTCGGCAATCGCCGGCCTCATGGTCATTTACTGTATCAAGCTGTTCGGTATCGACGCGCTGAAGGCCAGTGGAATGACAGTGGCCGCCGCATCAGCCGCCGCGGGAACCGCCATGGCTCTGTACGCGATCTTCAACGGCCTCGGCCGGATCGCCTGGGGAACAGTCTCCGACAAGCTCGGACGGAAGATGTCCATTTTCCTCATGTGCCTTTTCCAGGGCATCATCATGCTTCTCTTCTACAAAATGGGCAGCACCCCCCTGCTGCTGACCGTCGGCGCCTGCATCATCGGGTTCAACTTCGGCGGCAACTTCGCCCTCTTCCCGGCCGTCACCGCTGACTATTTCGGAAATAAAAACGTTGGATTGAACTACGGGTTCATCTTTGTTTCCTACGGAATCGCCGGAGTCATCGGACCGCAGATCGCCGGATACTTCAAGGATGCCGCCAAGGGCGGCGGCGATCCGTCCATCTGGGTGACCCCCTTTATCATCGCGGGAGTCGCCTGTCTCCTCGGCGCGGCCGTTACACTGATCTCAAAACCGCCTCGAAAGGCATAACCTGACAGAGCAACAAAAAACGCCGGCCCCCGGGCCGGCGTTTTTTTTGACCACCCCAATCTCCCGCTACGATTTGAGGATCTCGCCCGCCTGGATGATTTTCATGATATTGCCGGTCCCCGCCGCGGGGAAGAGCTCCATGGCGTCGTTTAAAAAGCCCCCCAGGCGGCTTTCGGTGCTCACGGCGGAACCGCCGAGAATCTCCATTGCCTTCTTCACCACCCGCGCCGCTACCTCGGCACCTGCCGCCTTGGCACGGGCTGCTCCTTTAAAGATATCCCTTGGCTGGACGCCACGATCAAGCGCGGCACCGGGTTGATAGATCAGCCACTGTGCGGCATCGATCGCCGTATCCATATCGACCAGCATAAACTGAATGGCCTGGAGGCTGCTGATCGGCTTATGGTAAAGTACCCTTTCTTTCGCGAAGCGTAAGGCGATGTCGAAGGCTCCCCGGGCTATACCAAGGCCGACGGCGCCGATAGTCGGCCGATTGATGGCAAACGCCGTCATCGCCACGGCAAAGCCGCCACCCTCCGCTCCCAGCACATTGCCGAGGCGCACGGCACAGTCGTTGAATATCAGCTCGCTGACATGAATACCCTTGAATCCAATCTGTTCCAGCCTTCTGCCGACGGAATACCCCGGGGTTCCCCGTTCCACTATCAGCATGCTCGCCCGGTCGCCGGTTTTTACGAGCAGGGCACAGTAATCAGCGATTCCGCCGTTCGATATATAAAGCTTCCGGCCGTTGACCGTGTATGCCCTGTCACCGGCAACCGCCTCGGTGCCCAGGTTTGTCAGGGCCGATCCCCCCGTTGGTTCCGTTGCCGCTATGCAGAGAACGGCATCTCCCCGAATGCACGGTTCCAGATAACCCTGTTTCTGCTCCTCCGTCCCGAAATGCTCGATAATATGCATCGTTCCAGGATTGTCCGCCAGGAAAAAAGCAACCGAAGGATACACACGGGCCAGCTCTTCAACGGCAATTGCCATCGCAACATGGCCGGCCGCCGATCCTCCCAGATCCTTCGATGTGGTGAGCCCCAGAAGTCCCCGCGTTCCCATCTTCGCTATGATATCCTGCGGAATGTCCCCCGTCCTGTCACATTCCTGCACCCTTGGAGCAATATCGATATCAGCACATTCACGCGCGATTGCCCGTACCATTTCCTGTTCTTTTGTAAATTCAAACATACCGTTCCCCCTTGTGTTCTGAGTATTACCACATCCCCGCCGTGTCTCATGCCTGCTGTCTTTCAAGCTTCCTGTACCAGGCTCCTCTGAAAAGCCGGATCGTCCTGCTTCACATCAGATCATACATACACTACCGGCGGGACTTTTTCAAACAGGAGCGTCCGGCATTGCCTTCCTTTCATCTCGTCGCTTGTTGGAATGGCTTTTTATCGCAGCCTGTGATAGGTTCTTTTAATTGGAGCAGCTCGAAAGGCGGCCTTATGGATAATAATACCAAGAAACAACCGTCACGGGGCGAAGGGCTGCTAAAAAACGGACGACTGATCACGTTTGACGTCCTCATCCTCCTGTGTCTCATATTCACCCTCCCCTCGACGGCATATACAGCCGATATATGGGAAACAAACGACACGGATGTTAAAATAGGGCAGATGATCATGGTGGGGTTCCGGGGACTCACCATAGGCCCGGACAGCCCCATCACCATGGATATCAGTCAGCGCCATATCGGCGGTGTGATCCTCTTCGATTATGACGTCCCGGCACAGTCGCCGGTGCGAAACATTCAATCCCCCGGTCAGTTAAAGACATTAATCGTCGACCTGCAGCAGGCGTCACCGATCCCTCTCCTGATCGCCATCGACCAGGAGGGAGGAAAGGTAGCCCGGCTCAAAGAAACCAATGGATTTCCCCCGTCGGTTTCACAGCAGTACCTGGGCTCCCTCGATAATCCTTCGGTAACCCGGCGGTATGCCCGGCAGACGGCGGCGACCCTGGCTGAGATGGGAATTAACCTGAACCTTGCACCGGTGGTCGATCTCAACGTAAACCCCCATAATCCCGTCATCGGACGGCTCGAGCGGAGTTTTTCCGACCGGCCTGATGTGGTCATTCGCCATGCCACGACCATGATCGATGCCTTTCACGAAGAAGGCGTCCTCTCGGCGATAAAACATTTCCCGGGACATGGAAGTTCGACAGGGGACTCCCACGAGGGGTTTGTCGATGTCTCCGCGACGTGGACCCCCCGGGAACTGATTCCCTTCGAGGTTATAGCGGAATCTGGAAGATGCGATATGGTGATGACTGCGCACATATTCAATAAAAAACTTGATCCCCGGTGGCCTGCAACGCTCTCATCAGAAACAATAACAGGAATCATGAGAGACCGTTTCCACTATGACGGCGTCATTATATCCGACGACATGCAGATGAAGGCCATCCGCCTATCCTATGATCTGAAGACAGCGGTTACCAAGGCGTTGCTTGCCGGCATCGATATTCTTGTCTTTGCGAACAATTCCGTTTTTGAGGAGGATATTGCCGGCCGCGTCATATCAATAATTCGGACGCTCGTTGCCGACGGCGTGATAAAAAGGGACCGCATTGACCGGTCGTACCGGCGAATTGTTAACCTTAAAAAGAAACTGGCGGCCGCTTCGTCCGCCGGCCGGTAACAATGCCGTGACTCTATCGATGGATATATGAAACATTGCTATAAAATTCTTGATCCATTCTATAATTATGTGGTAGTTTTGATTAGTTATGTTTCGGAAATCTGTTCTCTTAATCATTCACTAAACCAACGTTGTGCTTTTTTAAGGAAAGAAAAGGTATCATTTATCATGTTAGAAGCTGAGCGGGCACAGGCACGTGACGTATTTTTAGAGAAGATTAAATCCATTCCCTTTCTCACTAAATTCGAACAAGAAGACCTGCAGGGCATTCTTCAATACAGCGCTGTCAGGCAATACGAAACCGGCGAATTCATCATCGATGAAAACTACTTCGACAACTCCATCTATTTTCTCATCTCAGGATCGGTGAGGATCACCAAGCAGGGCAAGGAATTACGGATATTGAGACGGAGGGGTGAAATTTTCGGTGAGATGTCCGCGATCGACGGTTCTTCCCGTTCAGCCTCCGCATACGCCATCGGCGATACGATGTGCCTTGTGACGAACATGACACACGTGAAGAGTTTTTCTGAAAGAGACAGCCTTGTTTTTTATTCCCTCCTCTATAAGACATTCGCGGAAACGCTGGCCGAACGTTTAAGGAACACCTCGGAGGAACTTGTCAACGCCCGGGCTGAAATCGAGAGGTTGAAACAGGAGCTGGGCCAATAGGCCGGAAATCCCGGATCGGCCCGCCGATGATCACGAATCGTCAGACAGGGGAACCTTCCCCTTCCCTTCATCCATAGTGTTTATTCCTCTCGATAATGTCGAAGGCATAAAAAAAGCACCCGGGATATCTCCCGCGTGCTCGTCATTTGTGGTGGAGCTGAGGGGAATCGAACCCCTGACCTCTTGAATGCCATTCAAGCGCTCTCCCAACTGAGCTACAGCCCCGCTCGCGTGGGTGTGAAGCTAACACAGGGTTCCAAGAGTTGTCAATACATTTTTCCTGACTATTTTTGCTTGACATTTCATGCCCCGCTACTATAATCGAGGCCTACACCGCCGGAGTGGTGAAAGTGGTAGACGCAGGGGACTCAAAATCCCCCGGGCTTACGCCCATCTCGGTTCGAATCCGAGCTCCGGCACCAAGAAATAGTAAAGGCTTGTGCGGTTCAGAAAAACCGACAAGCCTTTTTTACGGAATATACCCGCCCCCGAAACCGGGCAGGATGATGAGACGCCAACGTCACGACGATCCTGAAACGCCCGACACCTGAAATGCGCCCCTGCTGCTTATTTTACATAACGTACCGGGAGAACCGGCAAGGTTATGTACTCTTCCTCCCGGAACCTCATACCATTGCTGAAATTCAGGCAGTCAACCCTTCGCTTTTCTTTCTCTAATGCCCAATACCGGGTGGATGACAGACGTATTAATTCAGTCAGGTGGACGGTATGACCGCTCTTGGCAACCGTATAGCCCCTTCTTGGGTCATACAATCCCGTAAGCTGGCTGATCGTCGGCATTCGCCAGTCCGTATAGCCCCCTCCACCGTAAGCCTCACAATAATGTATAGCATCATAATGGTCGACGTCGTGCCCGCTGTCTTTCGCCGCCCACATGAGGTTCGTCCGAGTGTCAAGCACGGTGCCGTTGGAATAGGCGATGAACCGGTCGTCACGAGCGGTTTCCTTTACCGAAGCCGCCGCAGGAGGTACAATCATTGCCACTGTGGCTGTGGGACTTGTCCGCTGCTCTTTCGCCTTCCGTAACTCCTCTTTCTCCGCCGCCAGATGCTTCTGCTCGTCTTCTATCTGCCGCCGCCGTTTTTCGGCCTTTTCCATCTCGCTTGCCAGGGCGGCCTTTTCCTCCTCCAGGCGGCTCCGCTGCTCTTTCGCCTGTTGCCATGCCTCTTTCTCCGCCGCCAGGCGCTCTCGCTCGGCCTCTATCTGCTTCCGCCGTTTTTCGGCCATATCCATCTCGCTTGCCAGGGCCGTTTTTTCCTGCTCCAGGCGTTGCAGCATGGCCTTCAATTCCTGATTCGCCGCATCCATGGCATCCCTTGCGTCAGCCTGCTTTTCAGCCGGTTCGACCGGCACAAAATAAAAATACCCCTCTAAAGAAGAGAGTTCCCAAGGCACCTGGCCCGTCTCCTCACGTACCTTGACGCGGACATTCATGAAAACCTCGTTTATCGTAAGTCCGGGCCTGGCGATATTCTCCAGAAGCGCCTCCGTGTAGGGACTGTGTTCCCCTTTGCCGTCCCGTGCCACCTGGTTCGCCCCGGTCGAATAGGAAATGAAGGTCCCCACCGGGGCATTGCTGATGATTGCCAGGCCGCGGGCAACGCTGCGGAAACTTCGGGTAAAGGGATTATCCCGGCAGGCATCGAGGATGATAATATTCAAGCCGTTTTCTGCATATGCCATCTCCGCAAGCACCATGTCGGCATTGATGGCATTGAACCGCACATCTGATTCTTTCTCGATTCGGGCATTGACAGGCAAAAGATAATTGACGCCTCCGAGCTGGATGGCATGACCGGCATAGTAAAACAGTCCCACTCCCTGATTCTTCTTGAGCTTCCTGCCGAAATCGCGAATGGCCTCATCCATGTCCCTCTCTCCGGCGTTTGTCTTGAGCGTAACGGTGAAGCCGAGTTCCTTCAGTTTGTCTGCCGTGGCTGTTGCGTCGTTGACGGGGTTCTTCAGAGGGGCAGTGCCGTAGGCGCTGTTGCCGATGACCAGGGCCGTTCGCGGTTCTTTTGCGGCTTGAGATTGACCCGAACTGAATAAAAAGACGAGAAGAGACAAAAGGGTGATTCGTATAAGTATGGACCTCATTGATGTGCCCTCCCTAACAAATCATTCTAACTTTGTACATCAGTTATAATCAAAATACAAGACAGTTAATGATCCCAGATTATATCCCCCGAATCGAAAATTTATTTGACACGCACTATCCTTCCTCGTATACTTTTTAGGTGAAGCCGGAAATTCCAATCGTCATCAATTCATTTCAATTCAATCAATTATCACTCTTACGTAAAATCCTGTTCATAGATAAAATATGACGCAGGTCCTCAATAAATCGACATAATAAATTCGGCATTACCGAAAAACCGGGAAGGAGAAGCCAAAATGAAACGTATCTGGTTGTATACGTTTATTATCGCGGCCGTATGTCTTTCGACGACGTGTCTTGCCGCGTCGCGGGCCGATGAAATCTTCCGGGAGGCGGAGCGCATGGAAAGCGCCCACAATCTGACCCGGGCCGCTGATCTCTACGGAAAGGCCATGAAACTATATGTGGACAGCAAGGAAGAAGGGAAAGCGGCACTGTGCCGGGCCGGATACGGAAGAATCCAGAAAATCACCTATGAATTTCCGCTGACCTTTGAGGAAGCGAAGGCGGCGATTAAAGAAACAGCCCCGAAAACATCTGAGAAGCGGATCGACGCATGGCTCAAACGACCGGGGGTGGCGAAATTGACAATAGACGGGAAACCCCTCTATTTTCGGTCTGTTGACAAGAATTTCGCCTTTCGGAATCCTGACGTGGGCCAATCTCTCGATCATATTCAGAAAAAATACAGGCAATACTATGATATCATCAGAAAACTCATCGATGACAATAAGCGGGAGGTACTGACGCCCGGCGCCGTGTATCCCTACAAACAACCTGTTGTCTATCAGGGAAAGTGGACATTAACCATCGAGAGGAAGAAACTTCCGCGGAAGGGGACACTGCAATTGTGGATACCCCTGCCCGTTCTCACCGGCCCCCAGACGGACGTGAACAATATCGTCGTATCGCCTCAGAAATATGTGATCCTGCCGGCCAGGATCGATACCGACCTGGGTCTCGTCCCCATGTCGGTGCCATTGAAAAAGCTGGCGGAAAACCTGCTGATAACCGTCGATTTCACCTTTACCCACCATGGTCAGCGTTTCAGGATCGACCCTGCCAACGTCGGTTCCTACAATGTGAAAAGCGCGCTCTATAGGGAATACACGGCATCACGCGGTAACACGACCTTCAAATGGGGCATACGGGAGAGGGCCAGGAAGATAGTCGGCGATGAGGTAAACCCCTACAAGGCGGCGCGGAAGATTTACGACTATGTGGTCGGCCAGGTGTTCTACAGTTTCATGCCTCATTACAGCCTCGATGCCCGGTGCTATCCCGAATCACTCTATGTACATCTGAACCGTTACGGAGACTGCGGCGCCCAGAGTTCATACTTCACCGCCCTTTGCCGTGCCGTGGGCATACCGGCGCGGACAACAGGGGGGTACCAGATTATCGAAAAGGGGCACGGAAGCGGTCATTTCTGGGCCGAATTCTATCTGCCCAACTATGGATGGGTTCCCGTGGACACATCGATCGCCCAGGTGGCCGACTACCTTCCCGATCTGACCGATCGGGAAAAAAAGGAATACAAGGATTACTTTTTCGGAAACATGGACCCGTACCGGCTCGTTATCCAGAAAGACATCGACATACCGTTGACACCGCCCGCCGCGGAACCGATAATGCTCAGCATGGCTCTGCAGGACGCGGCGGCGCTGTGCGATACCATGCTGTCTCATCCCGGTTTTCTGGTGAACGATGGGTGGAAATACGAGGTTAAAGAAGTGACGGGGAGAGAAGAATAAGCCCCTCCCGTCTTCAAGATGCTGCCGGCGCGCTGTCCATGCTTCAGCTTCCGTCTCCGACGAGGATGAACGGCGCCCAGAAAAGCGGATGGGCGTAACTGGCGGCGACCTTACCGGTCGATTCATCTACCAGGGACTCCCTGTCCATGAGGTTCAGCATGGACTTCCGCAGGGCCCGTGCCCGTGAAAGGGACGGGTCCTCTTTCTGATAGCGGAAGAGCGCGGTGATGAGCTTTCTAGCGGAGGTCGTCTCCACGGGGTACATGCTGGCGAGGATCGCCCGCGTTCCCGCGTAGAAAAACGCCCTCCCGACGCCGGAAAGGGCCTCCGAACCGCTGCCCTCGGCGGCGGCGGTATTGCACGCGGAAAGGACAACCCAGTCCGCATTGAGCTTCAGCTTCATGATCTCCCCCATCGTGAGGAGGCC
>JAFGWZ010000025.1 GCA_016936905.1 Deltaproteobacteria bacterium
AATATCGAGGGCATCCCTTCCAGGAACATGCCGACGACAACGGGGAAGACGGCAGCGGTGACGGCGCTGACAGGGGCGACCACGCCCATTCGTCCAGTGGCGAGTCCCCGGTAAAGCGCAGCGAGTCCCAGGGCGCCGAGGATTCCTGCCAGGCCGCCGAGCGCCATGGCTCCCGTGGATGGACAAGATTCCCCCAGGAGGATTGCCAGGGCCGCAAGAAGGGCAAGGCCGAATATCTGCGATACCAGGATGACACTGAAAACGTTATTCCGTTTTGTTGCGACACCGCCGCAGAAGTCACCGGTGCCGAAACTCGCCGCCGAAGCCAAACCGCAGATAAGCGCCAATGCTTCAGATCCCATGAGTACCCGTCCCGCCGGTTTCTCATTAAACTAAGAAGGTTATGAGTAAAGAATTATGTTCGTAGTGCCTTTTCGCAGCACAGTCAAGGAATTTGTGTGCCTTGGGATTTAGGCTGTTGAAAAACACCCGTCTCCTGCGTTCCCCTCAGCCTTTCCCCGCTTTCGCGGGTGCAGGCTCTGCGACGTACTGAGATGTGTGTATAACCAACTTTCGTCATTCCCAACTTGATTGGGAATCTATGATTCGTCGTAATTATTAGATTCCCGCTTCCGCGGGAATGACATTCGAGATAGTTAAGAACATTATGCAAACCTCTTGCACTATCAGTACGCCTCGCTCTTCAGGCTTTCGGGAGCCTTGCATCCAGGCATTTTTGAACAGCCTCTTGATGCATGATGAATAATTTCTTGAGTATTCCATACCTGTGGTATACGCTGAATCGACTTTTCCATAGGGGGTTCTCATGGGTTCATGCAGTGTCGATGTGGTTCTCTTTGATTTCGGAGGAGTTCTTGCCGATGAAGGATTTGTCGACGGGCTGGCGGCAATAGCGGAACGATATGGAAAGGAACGGTCCCTGCTCGTCGAGACTGGTTTCAAGGCGGTTCGAGGTACCGGCTGGGTCGTGGGAAAGGGAACGGAAAAAGATTTCTGGCGGGTGGTAAGGGATAAAACCGGGATTTCCGCCGATGACAGGGAACTGCGGGAGGAAATTCTCTCCCGGTTCAGGCCCCGGACGTGGATCTTCGAGGTCGTCAAGGAGCTGCGGCTCACGGGCATTACCGTCGGAATCCTCAGCGATCAGACTCAGTGGCTCGATATGTTGAACGAAAAATATGATTTTTTTAAATGGTTTGACCACATCTTTTCCAGCTATCACATGGGCAAAAGCAAACAGGATGAGTCACATTTTGACGACGTGGCAGCCAAACTGAACGTCGAACCTCAGAGGATTCTTTTTGTTGACGATCATAAGGCGAATTGTGAGCGGGCACGGAACCGGGGAATGAAAACGATTACCTATGATGATCCCGCCGAGTTCCTGAAGGAATTGGAGAAGTACTGTCCCGACGTGGGCGGCAAGTTTTATAACGTATTTATATGACCTCTGCGGAGGCGGCTTCGTTTCGCTTCACGGGCAGCAATTTTTGTGACAAAAAAAAGAGGGCGGCGCCGAAGGACGCTGCCCTCACGTGTTTACGGATCGACCGGTCAGAGCAGGAAGACCAACGCGAGAATCAGGATAAAGGCCACAGAGATAAGGACGGGAACCCCTGCGGGCATCAGCATCGAGTTGGTTTCCGGCAGCGGTCCGGTCGTGACGTTGATATTCTTGTATTCCTTCATCATGCCGCTGATGGGACGCCTGCTGAAAGCGGCCAGTTTCACCGGCAGGGTTTTGATGAAAACATGATCCAGTCCTTTTGCGATGCTTCCCGCAACGGCCGTCACCACGTTTACAACTAAGTTCGAACCTTTTCTCCAGAACCAGTCGGCATCGAGATTGATGGCCCTCATTTCGGGAGGATAAACGCCGGCGAAGAGCAGGAAGACAAAGGCCAGCGACGCGAAGAGAAGAAGTATCGTCGTTGTCACAACGTGGGTCATCGTGTAGGGATGATATTCAACCGGGTAGGGCAGCAGGCTGTACAACGGTCCAGGGAACGTTCCGATGAAGATGCAGAAGAATGCGGCGATTCCCATGGCGATCAGCATATTCGAGGGTGCTTCCTGTGGCCTCAGGCCCGAATCATGTGAGAAAAAGGCAAAGAACGGAACCTTGATCCCGGCATGTTCGAGAACGCCCGTTGACGCGAACATGAGCAGGAACCACAGGAGTACCATACCGCCCTGGCCGGCGGCGCTGATGATCATGGATTTGCTGACGAAGGCGCTGAACAGGGGAAAGCCGGAAATCGACGCCGCGCCGATAATGCAGAAGATGCAGGTCAGGGGCATCGTCCTGTACAGCCCTCCGAGGTCGGTGCATCGAGACTTGCCCGTCCGATACATGACTGCTCCGATCGACATGAAGAGCAGCGCCTTGAAGAGGATATCGTTCACGGCGTGCGATATGGCGCCGTTCATGGCGAGGTTCGTGCCGATGCCGATACCAACGACCATGAAGCCTACCTGGTTGATGAGGCTGTACGAAAGAACTCTCCTCAGATCGTTTTCGATGACGGCGTAGACCATGGCAAAGCACGCCATGGCGGCGCCGATCCATATGAGAATCGAGGTGCCCGGGTACGCGCGCGCCAGCGCGTAGACTGCCGTCTTGGTGGTAAAAGCGCTCAGGAAGATGATACCAGTTATCGTTGATTCGGGATAGGCGTCGGTGACCCACGGGTGGAGAATCGGCCAGGCGCAGTTGATTCCGAATCCGATAAAGATGAGGTAGGTTGCGAGATTCCCTTCCTGAAGGCCGATCTCTTTAAATTCAATGGAGCCGGTGGAGTGAACGTACATGAGGATTCCCGAGAGCAGAACGAGCCCGCCGACGATGTGGTACAGGGCGTACCTGAAACCGGCATTGAGTGACTGCTGTGTCCGGTTAGTCCAGATCAGGAACACTGATCCGATCGTCAGGAGCTCCCAGAAAACAAAAAGCGAGAAGAGGTCGCCGGCGAAGGTGACGCCGAGGGCACTCCCGCCATATATGTATGCCGCCACGTGCTGGAGGTTGTCTTTCACATGCAGGGCATAGATGACGGCAATAACGGTTACGAGGTGGAAGATATATCCGAAGATAAGGCTGAGCTTGTCAATCTTTGCGAATATCAGTTGAAAGTCGAGAAACGGGACGATGAAATGCGATCCCATCGGGATGTTGATCAGATTGATGAAACTGACGACGGGGATCAGCAGCAGAAAGGCGCGTTTCGCCGCGCTGTTTCTGATAAACGGGATGAGCAGAGCGCCGATGATGTAGACCGCGAACGGTGGTATGGGATTAATCATAGTAATCCTCCCGCCTCTTTGCCAGTGGTCGAAGTATGTATTTTGCGCCGAAAACGAGTATGACGAAGGCCACGAAACCGAATACGGCGTAAAAACCGGGCCAGGATTCCCAGGCGAAGTCGGCATGTTTATGGCCGAATATGAGAGGGAATGCCACATCAATGATCACGAGCACCGCGAGGATTCCGTAAAAGATCCGGAAAAAACGCTTGAGGTTTTCCGGTTTGTCGAAGAAATATTTTTTTCCCTCCATAGTCTGTCCCTGAACGATGAATTTTAGCCTCTTAGTTACCTGTTTCTCCGAAGTCCACTTCGGGTTATTCCCGCAAAAGCGGGAACCTCTCGATTACCCGGTCATGAATACCCGCAGCGTGAGGCGGCGGGTGTGCTCATCCCCTGTCAATGCGTTGAAAACAGCATGATGATTGCCAGGTACGCGCTCATGAAGGCGAACGCGATGAACAGGATCTTCTTGTATCCCGGTACCGGTTCGTGATGAAGTTCCATCAATTCTTCACCATGTCCATGTCCCGCTTTTATTTCATGTGGTCTTTCATTCATTACGGGATACCTCTTGCCGCATATCCGCACACGGAGACGGTTACGTCTCTCTCTCAATAATCAGGCTGTAGTGACCGGGATTGTGATATCCATCTCTGCTGAATTCATGCACCATGGTACTTTCAGCACATATATTGAAGCTCCCCGCAACGAGTTGCGGGGAATCTCCGATTGCCAAGGAAAATGTTTATTTATATTCGCTCGCTTACCCCGCCGCAAAGAACGGGGGATGCGCTTGCTGTTCAATTAAAGGTATCATCGGGAATTGCATGGGGAGGCCCGGGGCTGCGGCCGCTAAGACATTCCCTGTTTATCATGTCTGAGAGACATCTCCGTTTCGTGTCAGAAGCCACATAAACTATTGTATATTTGCCGCACGAAAAGCCTGTGTTCCTTTCAGTGTGAGCGCTTTTCGAATAACCCCCTTATGTGACTTAACGGCCGTATTATCCATAATTCAACTACCGGCGAATGTCAAAGGAAAAAACAAAAATGGACGGGAAAATATTACAGGAAATCGTGTGGCCGCGCGTCGCGCCGTTCGGTATTATATGAGCGATAGGGCGTCCGCGACGGCCATGCCGCGCCGCGTCGGGAGGAGCCGCCCCCGGTCAACGACAACAAGCCCTTCGTCGACGAGCCGGGCGATGAAATCCTTCTTTTCAGACAGGATATCTTCGCCATAGGCTGTCGTGAACTCCGCCAGGTCGATACCGAAACGTGTTCGGAGGCCGAGATAGAGCGCTTCGAGCTTCAACTCGTCAGGAGTGAGGTGCTCCGCTGCTTCAACGGGCGGTGTTCCCTGGCCCAGGTCGTCGATGTATCGGGAAATCGACGGATGATTCCACCACCGTCGATTTCTGATAAAAGAATGGGCCGCCGGGCCGAGGCCGAGATAGGGAGTGTGGTTCCAGTATTTCAGATTGTGACGGGATAATAACGTCAGATCCTTGGCAAAGTTTGATATTTCATAGTGGACGTATCCGGAACTTTCGAGCAGTTCCGACGTTTTTATGAAAAACTCCGCTTGAAGCCCTTCATCGGGGAGGGATATTGTGCCGCTTTCGAGCTGCTTTCCCAGCGGTGTGGTCGTTTCGACCGTGAGTTCGTAGCAGGAGAGATGTTCCGGTCCGTGGTACAGTGCTTCGTCGAGGGTGGCGAGCCATTGGCGGATATCCTGGCCCGGGATTCCGTACATCAGGTCGATGCCGATATTCGTGAAGCCCGCCCGCCGCGCGTTGTCGAGGGCACGCCTAGCCGTGTCTGCGGTGTGTCTCCGACCGAGAAATGAGAGAATGTCCTCACTGAAAGACTGGACACCGATGTTTAGACGGTTCACGCCAAGGTCTCGCAGTGACGTCAACATCGGCATGTCCAGATCCTGGGGATTCCCTTCAAGGGTGATCTCACTGTTGGGCATTACGTTGAAATGTTTGCGTATATTTGTAAGGATCTCTTCAACAGCGTTAACGGAAAGGACAGAGGGGGTTCCTCCGCCGAGATACACCGTGTCGAATGAGTCGAAACTCCCGCAGTACAGCGCCATTTCACGGGACAGGGCTTCGATGTAGTCGGGGATTGCGTCGAGGGACGGAACCGAGTAAAACGTGCAGTATCGGCATTTCTTACGGCAGAAGGGGACGTGGATATACAACCCCGGACACGAAGGGAGATACAGATCTGCATTCTCCGGCATGTCGATTACTCCGAATCGGATTTTAACACCGCCACAAAGGCACTCTGGGGAATAGCCACCGAACCGATCATTTTCATCCGCTTTTTCCCCTTTTTCTGTTTCTCCAGGAGTTTCCGCTTCCTGGTGATATCGCCGCCGTAGCATTTGGCGATAACGTCCTTTCTGAAGGGGGAAATGGTCGTCCGGGATATGATCTGTCCTCCGATGGCCCCCTGTATGGCGATCTTGAACATCTGCCGGGGAATCTCCTCCTTGAGCCTTTCACATGCCTTGAGGCCCCGCGCACGGGCGTTATCTCGGTGAACGATCTGGGCGAGAGCGTCCACCTTATCGCCGTTAACGAGGATATCGAGAAGGGCCAGATCGCTTTCACGGTAGTCGGTCATGTCGTAGTCAAATGAGCCATACCCCTGGGTGATTGTTTTGAGGCGGTCGTAAAAATCGTAGATAACCTCTGCCAGGGGCATTTCAAAGACAAGCTCCACCCGCCCCGGGCTCGGGTAGGCGATCGTCGAATTATCTCCCCGCTTTTCACGGCAGAGTTTCATGACGGCGCCGAGATACCGCTCGGGGAACATCATGGTCGCCCGTATATACGGTTCTTCCGATGTTTCAATGGAGATCTGGTCGGGATAATACGAGGGATTGTCGATAGCGACCACATCGCCGTTTTTCAATGTAAAGCGGTAGCGGACGCTCGGCACGGAGAGGATGATCGACAGATCATATTCCCGTTCGAGCCGTTCCTGTACGATGTCGAGATGAAGCAGACCCAGGAACCCGCACCGGAAACCCTGGCCCAGGGCTACCGACGAATCTTTCTGATAGGTGAACGACGCGTCGTTCAGCGTGTACTTTTCAAGGGCGACGGCGAGTTCTTCATAGTCGTCCGAGGCGATGGGGTAGATCGACGCGAACACCACCGGTTTTGCTTCCTTGAAACCGGGAAGGGGCCTGCTGCAGGGATTGTCGTCGATGGTAATCGTGTCGCCGATTTTAACATCCGAGACGGTCTTGACTCCGGCAATGACGTATCCCACGTCGCCGGCCGACAGGCGGTCCCGCTTCTGCCTCGTCAGGAGAAACCGGCCGACTTCTTCCACCCGGTACGTCGTTTCGTTATGCATGAACCGGATGACGTCGCCGCTTTTTATGGTGCCGTCGAACACACGACAGGAAATGATCGTTCCGCGAAAGGCATCGTAGAAGGCGTCGAAAATAAGAGCGGCGAGCGGCTCGTCGTCCTTCCCTTTCGGAGGGGGGATGCGGTGCACGATGGCTTCGAGGATCTCTTCGATGCCCGCTCCCGTTTTTGCTGAACACGTGAGGCTGGTATATGCGTCCAGCCCCAGTTCGGCATCGATCTGTTCCATGGTCGATGGAATATCCGCCGTAGGAAGGTCTATTTTATTGATCACCGGGATAATTTCAAGGTTATGTTCCATCGCAAGGTAGAGGTTGGCCACCGTCTGAGCCTGTACTCCCTGGGAGGCGTCGATGAGAAGGAGCACACCTTCGCATGACGCGAGCGAACGGGACACTTCATACGAGAAATCGACGTGTCCCGGCGTATCTATCAAGTTGAGGACATAATCGACGTTGTCCTTCCCGCGGTAGGGGAGGGTGATGGCCTGGCTCTTGATGGTGATTCCCCGCTCACGCTCGATATCCATGCTGTCGAGTATCTGGTCTTTAAAAGCCCGCGGGTCGACGACACCGGCATGCTGAATCAGCCGGTCGGCAAGGGTGGACTTGCCGTGGTCGATATGGGCGATGATGCTGAAGTTTCGTAATGTTTCCATTAATGTTCCGTGTCATTCCTATGATTTCTTATCTTGGGCTGCCGCAGAAGTTCCGGCTTCCCTATCGTTCCATTAAAAAAAGCCTCCCATGATA
>JAFGWZ010000220.1 GCA_016936905.1 Deltaproteobacteria bacterium
CGGAAAAGTGATCAACACCGAGGGCGATCCCGATCATCCTATTAACAGGGGATCCCTCTGCAGTAAAGGTGGTTCTATTTATCAGCTTTCCGTCAATGAAAACCGAATGGATAAAGTTCTTTACCGGGCGCCGTACGCAGCCGAGTGGAAAGAGGTGACCTGGGAATGGGCGTTGGATAAGATGGCCCATAATATTAAGGAGAGCAGGGATAAGAGTTTTACCTATAGAAACAGCAAAGGCCAGGTGGTCAACCGAACAAATGGCATCGCCTCTGTCGGCAGCGCCGCCATGGATAACGAAGAATGTTTCATTTACCAAAAATTATTGCGGGGGTTGGGTCTGGTCTATATTGAACACCAGGCCCGTATCTGACACTCCGCGACTGTTGCGGCTCTGGCAGAGTCGTTTGGACGCGGTGCGATGACCAATCACTGGATCGATATTCAGTACAGTGATTGTATTTTAATCATGGGAAGTAACGCAGCCTCCAACCATCCGATTTCATTCAAGTATGTCACCAAGGCGATGGAGAAGGGTGCGAAGCTGATCAATGTCGACCCGAGATTCACGCAGACGTCTTCAAAGGCCGACATTTACGCCGCCCTCAGGTCGGGATCCGATATTGCGTTCCTGGGCGGGATGATCAAATATATCCTCGACAATAACCTGATTCAGGAAAAATATGTGAAGTATTACACGAATGCTTCATTCCTGGTCGATCCGAGTTTCAAACTGCCCGGCGAGAACGATGGTGTTTTCTCGGGTTTGAAAGACGGTAAATATGATAAGTCGACATGGAAATTCCAGACGGATGCCCAGGGTGTTGTTATAAAAGACAGAAGCCTGAAAGACCCGAACTGTGTATTCCAGCTTTTGAAGAAGCAGTATTCACGATACAATCTTGATATTGTATCCCAGATTACCGGCACGCCGAAGGAAAGCCTTCTGGCGGTCTATAAGGAATATGCAAAGACCGGTGAAGTCGGCAAGGCCGGAACGATCATGTATGCCATGGGATGGACCCAGCATACGGTAGGTGTCCAGAACATCAGGACCATGTCGATTATCCAGTTGCTCCTCGGTAATATGGGTGTTGCCGGCGGAGGTGTCAACGCGCTGAGAGGCGAGTCGAACGTTCAGGGTTCCACCGATCAGTGCCTGCTGTTCCATATCCTGCCGGGATATCTGCAGACACCGACGGCATCCCTGCCCACGCTCGCTGCATACAAAGAGAAGAATACACCACAGACAAAAGAGCCGAAGAGCCTGAACTGGTGGAGCAACAAGCCGAAATATATTGCCAGTCTCTTGAGAGCTCACTACGGCATGAATGCCACCCTGGAAGAGGCGTACGGTTATTTGCCCAAGCTGGATGACGGGGTAACCTATTCCTGGTTGAACATCTTTGACGAGATGTATAAGGGCAAATTTACCGGATTCTTTTCATGGGGTCAGAACCCTGCCTGCAGCGGAGCCAGTTCCAACAAGACCAGGGAGGCCTTGACGAAGCTGGACTGGATGGTCAACGTCAATATCTTCGATAGTGAGACAGGCAGCTTCTGGCGGGGTCCCGGTATGGATCCGGCGAAGATCAAGACCGAGGTCTTCAGTCTCCCCTGCGCCGCATCGATCGAAAAAGAGGGAAGCATCACCAACAGCGGTCGCTGGATGCAGTGGCGTTATAAGGCCGTCAATCCCCCCGGAGATGCCATGCCGGACGGTGAAATCATTACGGAACTCTTTTACAAAGTAAAAGAACTGTATGAGAAAGAAGGCGGACCTCTTGCGGAAGCCATCACCAGGATGACCTGGGATTACGGCCCCAAGAATATTGACGGCAAAATTCGTCATCTTGCTACCCATGCCATCGCAAAGGAGATCAATGGATACTTCCCGGAAGACAAGGAAATAAAGGGCACGCTCTATAAAAAAGGTGAGCTCGTTCCCAGTTTTGCATTTCTCCAGGATGACGGGTCTACCTCTTCGGGTAACTGGCTGTATTGCAACTCCTACACTGCAAAAGGGAATATGGCTGCACGGCGGGGTAAAAAGGATGACTCAGGCATCGGCCTCCATCCCGAATGGGCATGGTGCTGGCCGGTCAACAGGCGGATCATTTACAATGGCGCGTCAGTCGATCCCGAAACAGGGGTACCGTGGGACAAAGAACACCCCGTTATCATGTGGAATGGTTCGAAATGGGTGGGCGACGTACCCGATGGTGTTGCCGCGCCCGGTTCAGGCAGGCCGCCGTTCATCATGAAACCTCATGGTGTCGGCAGTATCTTCGGTCCCGGACTGAAGGATGGTCCGTTCCCCGAGCACTATGAGCCGCTGGAGTGCCCGATTGAGAAAAATCTCATGTCGGCGCAGTTCATAAATCCCACATCCTTCAGGTTCGATCTGAAGGGGACAGAACTCGATAAGCGGGCGACCTGCGATCCGAGATATCCATTTGTATGCTCGACCTACCGGGTCAGCGAGCACTGGCAGACCGGTCTCATGACACGATGGTGCCCCTGGCTTGCGGAGATGCAGCCCGAGATGTTCGTCGAGATGAGCATTGAACTTGCCAAACTGAGAGGAATCGCCAACGGCGAGCATGTTATCGTCAAATCGGCGCGAGGCGAGGTCGATTGTGTCGCGATTGTGACGGAACGATTTAAACCCTTCAACATTGCCGGTCAGACGATACATCAGGTTGGTATTCCCTGGCATTACGGCTGGGTTACCACAGCAATGCGAAAGTTTGTCCATGGCGACAAGAAGCCTGAAGTATTCACGTCGGGCGATTCCGCCAACCTGGTGACTCCTTTTATCGGAGATCCCAATACCATGATTCCCGAGAGTAAAGCCTTCATGGTAAATGTCGAGAAGAAGGGGGTGAAATAATATGTCTGAAAAAGTCAAATTATACGACGCGACAAAGTGCACCGCCTGTAGAGGCTGCCAGCTGGCCTGTAAGCAGTGGAATACGCTGCCGGCAAAACAGACCTATAACAGGGGATCGTACCAGAATCCACCCGATCTTCAATCGAATACATGGATGCTGATAAGATTTCAGGAAATCTCAAACGGCAATGGCGGCGTGAAGTGGATCTTCAGAAAAGATGCATGTATGCATTGCACCGACGCAGCCTGCGTCAAGGTATGTCCCAGCGGGGCGCTCTTCTATACCAAGTTCGGGACGGTCGGCCTTGATGCTGAAAAATGCATCGGCTGCAAGGAATGCATGTCTTCGTGCCCCTTTGAAGTGCCGAGATATGATAAAGAGACAGACAAGATCGCAAAGTGCGATATGTGCTTTTCCCGTTTGGACAATGACCTGATTCCCGCCTGTGTCAAGGCATGTCCAACCGGTGCTCTGCAGTTTGGCGATAAAGACGAGATGTTAAAGATCGCCTACAAGAGAGTCGACGAACTGGGCGGAACGGCAAACGTCTATGGCGATAAGTTCGTAGGCGGAACCCATATGATATATGTGCTTCCGGAGAAGCCCGGCATCTACGACAGGCTTCCGGAAAAACCGGCGGTGCCCCTCACCGTTATTGCCTGGAAAGACTGGCTCAAACCCCTCAGCCTCTTGGCGGCAGGCGGTGTCATCGTAGGATCCTTCTTCCACTATCTGATTCATGGGCCGAAGGACACCAGCGGTGGTGGTGATCAGGCAAGTCAGGGAGGAGGTGAATAAGATGATACCACAGAAAGGAATGATTAAAGTATCGGACGCGTTTGAAAGAATCGTCCACTGGTGCCTGGCGATTTCCTGCATCGTCCTGATGATCTCAGGATTGGGCATGATGTTTCACTCCCTCAATTTTCTGGGAATTCCCGTGGGCGGGCTGAAGAATCTGAAGCTTGTCCACAATTTTGCAGGCCTGGTCTTTGCCCCGTCACTTTTGTTCGGGATACTGGTCTGGTGGAAAGAGGCAGCCATATTCGATTTCCCCGATGATCTGGAGTGGATCAAGTGTGCGGGAGGGTACCTCTGGCATGTGGAACATCCACCTGAGACGGGGAAATACAATCCCGGGCAGAAGGCGTTCTTTGTTGCCGTGGCCGGCTTCGGAATCATCATGGTCATCAGCGGATTGATCATGTGGTTCCCCCTGAGTTTTTCCGCCGGGATGGTGCGGCTGATGTATTTCCTCCACGCCCTCGGCTTCCTGGTGATCTTCCCGTTTTTCTTTATCCACCTCTATCTGGGAACCATCGGCGTCCCCGGCTCATTCCCCGCGATTATAACGGGCTATGTGACGAGGGCCTGGTGTGAAAAACAGTGTCCCAAGTGGCTCAGAGAGATGGAAGAAGAAGGAAAGCTCGAGGTTTACGGTGAAGAAAAACCGGCGGTCGAGCATCACTGAGTCCGGGCATGTAATAAACTGAGTACCTGAGAAAGGGACCCGCTCATCGTTGAGCGGGTCTTTTTTATCAACCCCTCCGGTCCACAGAGGCGGAGGGGAAGCGAGGCGCTCACTTAATACTTGAAGTCGATGTAAAAAAGATATAAGAGTCGGAGCGGGTGAATCCATTTTATCATTAAAGCAAGAGGTTATTACCTATGGCACATATCCTGAACAAGACATTGAAAACGATCGAACAGTATAAGAGTAAAAATCCTCATTACGAAGAGTTGCTCCAGGTCCTCGAAGAAATATTGATTCTTCGTGAAGAGTATTCACCAAAGATGCCCGATGATGTTTTCCCCGTTGAGGAACATCACGTGCGCCAGAAGCTCGCCGGTGGGCTGCCACTCGTAGATTTTTCGAAGAATAATCTGGATCTCACCGAGCCGAGAAAGTATTTTTTACATTTACTGGACGTTGCGCGGAAACGGTCCCCCGAGGAGACGGCAAAGATTGAAGCCGGCCTGGCATCGGGAGAGTTTGACTATGAATCAATGGTCCGTGATTCCTTCACCTTGAAAAACGAAGAGGAGATGTCGGATGATGATGAGCAGTTTTTCGATATTCTCGGTCTGTTTTTAGAAGAAAGTCTTCGCCCGGCGCTGGAGCTCCTGGTTCGAAAGTACCACGATATAATCAAAAGTTCCCAGTGGGCGGAAGGGTACTGCCCGGTCTGCGGGAAGGAACCCAAGATCGGAGAATTGCGGGAAGAGGAAGGCTTCAGATATCTTTTCTGCAACCAGTGCGGATGTGAATGGGACTATATGCGCGTTAAATGTCCCTTCTGCGGGAATGATGATCAGCAGACCCTGGCGTACTTCACCATCGAAGATGAAGAGAAATACCGGGTTGATGTCTGTAATAAATGCAACCGGTACATCAAGACAGTCGATTTCAGAAAGATCGGTGAGGAAGCCAACCTCGATGTCGAGGATATTGCGACACTCCATCTTGATATGCTTGCCAATGAAGAAGGCTATGACTAAATACGTTGTCAAGAGGCTGCCCCCAAACGCCCGTCTGTCCTGACCTGTCGGGATTCCCCTCAGCCTTCACCCGTTTTTGCGGGGGTAAGATCGCGACGTACTATATGTACGACTCACTTTTCAGGCTTTCGGGAGCCTTGCATACGGACATTCTTGAACAGCCTCATGGTGGGTTTTTTCAATGGCCTGTCAGGGGTTGGTCGGCCGATCTTCCAATGGTTACGGAATGTTGATTAGTGATCTGATTTCCGGGAGCTTCTCATGGACGATAATGGCATCTCAACGGTAATTCATCGAATACGTAAAGCTCTCGAGCACGAAAAACTGCCGATTGTGTCGGATCTCGCCGAGAAAGAGCGAGATCCTTTCAAAATACTCATCTCGACGATCCTCAGCCTGAGAACAAAGGATGAGGTGACCGAATCGGCAAGTCGACGATTGTTTGAACTCGCCTCACTTCCTGAAGACATGGCACGCTTGTCGGAACATGACATTATAGACGCAATTTATCCTGTCGGATTCTACCGGAATAAGGCAAAAACGATCCGAAATGTCTGCCGGGAGCTTGTGGAAAACCATGGTTCCAGCGTTCCCGATACGATTGAAGAATTACTCAAGCTGAAGGGCGTGGGGAGGAAGACGGCCAACCTTGTCGTGACACTGGGGTATAAAAGCCCCGGGATCTGTGTCGACACCCATGTTCACCGCATCTCGAACAGGCTCGGCTATGTGAAAACGAAAACGCCGGACGAAACGGAGTTTGCGCTCAGAGACAAACTCCCTCCCCGCTACTGGATCGATTACAATACCCTGCTGGTGGCATTCGGACGGATGATATGCAAGCCCGTTTCGCCCTTATGCAGCCGGTGTCCGGTCAGGGAGTACTGCGATCGTGTGGGGGTGGGTAGAAGCAGGTAACGACTGAAGGCTCAAGGCGAAGGGCGCAGGGCTAAGGGAAAAAAACGAATACATTCAGACAACGGGCTAGACGGTCAACTGCGTTTTCCCCTTTTGCCTTTGGCCCTTCGCCTTGGCCTTCCTTATGTATCCATCTTCCAGACCATTCCCTGGGGGGTGTCGAGGATGGTAATCCCGAGGCTGTTCAGCTCGTCCCTCAACCGGTCCGATTCCTTCCAGTTGAGGGCCGCCCGCGCCTCGTTCCGCCTGTCGAGAAGTTCCTGAGCTTTTTCGCTGAGGTGCTCTTCCTTGAAATCCATGATTCCCATGACAGAGTTCAACTTTCCCATGGTTTCCAGAATCTTATCCCGCTCCTTCCGGTTCATCCGTCCCTCGGCGATCGGGCGGTTGACCTTTTTAACAAACTCAAAGACGGCGGCCAGCGCGTTGGAGACGTTGAAATCGTCATCCATTGCTTCAGAGAAATCCCGATTGACCGAGTATACAAGCTGATCGGTTTCATGATATCCCGCGCCGGGGGTGATGTGAAAGAGTCTCTGGATGAATCCGTTGAGACGTTTTATGGTATTCCGCGCCGTTTCGAGAGCGCCGAAGGAAAAATTCAACGGTTTTCTGTAGTGTGAACTCAACAGGAAATATCGGATCTCTTTTCCACTGTAGCCCTTTTCTTCCAATTCGGCCACGGTGAGAGAATTTTCCAGTGATCGGGACATTTTTTTTCCGCCCATCATGACCAGGTCGGTATTAAGCCAGTACCGCGCAATGTTTTTACCACTGGCCGCCTGACCGATCGCCATGACGTTTTCGCAGTGAGGAAAGATTATATCGGTGCCGCTCACGTAAATGTCGAAAGCGTCTTCAAGATACTTCATCGAAATGGCGGCGCATTCGAGATGCCAGCTCGGCCTGACGTTTCCCCACCGTGTCTTAAAATAGATCCCTTTCTTTAATTCAGCCAGCGTTGATCGTTTGAGAAGGGTAAAATCGACCGGGTTGTCCTTTTCATAATCGTCTTCATCGATGGTCCGGGCGTGGCGGACTTTTCTGATGTCGATATTCGAGAGCCTTCCATAATCGTCGAGCTTGGATATGTCGAAATAGACCGATCTGAGTTTTTCATAGGCGTAGCCTTTCTCAACAAGTTTCTCTGTGAGTTTTATCATGGAATCGACGTTTTCACTCGCCTTGGGATAGATATTGTTGTGCCTCACATTGAGCTTTGTGAGATCATCATGAAACTGCCGGGCGTAGCGGTCGGTGAACGTCTTGACATCCATATGGGCCTTCCCCGCGCCGGCTATCGATCGATCGGCAAGATCGATAATATTCAAGACATGTTTTACCTTGTATCCTTTAAATTCGAAGTACCGGGAAATCATATCGGACACGATGAAACGGCGGTATGTGCCGATATGAGGGGTGTCATGCACCGTCGGGCCGCAGGAATGCATCAGAATATGGTCGGGGCTGACGGGCCTGAAGAATTCCTTTGTCCTGGTGAGCGTGTTGTACAGCCGGAGGGTCGTTTCTTCCTTGTCGGCGAAAAGTTCGGTGCTCATGTACCGTTCACCGCTGTCTGGAAAGATAACCACTACGACGCCTTCGGTCATGTTTTTCGCCTGTTCATGGGCGACATGCATTGCCGCACCTGAACTCATGCCGACCAAGAGCCCTTCTTCGAGGGCGAGTCGCCGCGCCATGGCAAAGGCGTCGTCATCGTGGATGTTGACTTTCTCATCCAGGCGATCCTTGTCGAATATGCCCGGCGTGTATGATTCCTTCATGTTCTTAAGGCCCTGTATCTTATGACGAAGATAGGGTTCGACTCCAATGATCCGCACTGCCGGGTTGTATTCCTTCAGCCGTCGGGAAAGACCCATTGCCGTCCCGCATGTTCCCAGGGTGGCGATGACCATGGTGACTGTTCCGTCGGTCTGTCGCCATATCTCTTCCGCCGTGCCGTGGTAATGGGCCATGATGTTGTCTTCATTGTTGAACTGATCGGGCACAAAGTATGTATCGGGCGCTTCCCGCAGCATGTCGTAGACCAGTTCGATGGCGCCGTCGGTTCCAAGATTCGCCGGAGTGAAAAGCAGATGCGCTCCCAGAGCTTTCAGGATTTTTTTCCGCTCCTCACTGGCCGACTCGGACATGGCGAGCATGAGGCGATACCCTCGCGCCGCCGCGACAAGGGCAAGCCCGATACCTGTATTGCCGCTGGTTGCTTCCAGGATGATATTCTCTTTCGTCAGTTCCCCCCGCTGTTCCGCCATCTCGATCATGTGGAGCGCCGTCCGGTCTTTGATTGAACCGCCAGGGTTGAAACTTTCAAGCTTTGCGTAGATCTTCACTTTCCTGTGAGGTACCAGGTTCCTGATCTCTACGAGCGGGGTATTACCGATAAGATTGAGAATGGTCTGTTGTGTTTCCATTACTCTCACTGCGCAACATGGTCGTGTGGTTCACATAAAAAAGGGCCAGATAACCGACCCCCCAATGGTGAACAGTGACGGCTTCGTATAAAATCCGATCTCTGCGTTACGCTGCATCTCTTGTTACTGCGGCGTACCGTAAGTACGCCTCATTCCTCGAGATTTATCTCGGCCTTTTTACAAAGCCGTCTGAATGTGGACTTTTTAAGAGACCATCAACAGTATGGCCGTGGAAAGCCTCAGCTGTCTAATTTGGGAACCGGGACCTTTATGAACTGCACTCCCTCTTCCCTCAGAAGTTCCTCTTCTTCTTTCGTGGTTACGCCTTTGATGTTTTGTTTTTCTTCCAATCCCTTGTGTATGTTCAAAGCGATTTCAGCAAATCTGTCGCCGACGTCCATAAACTCCTTTTCAATATAGTCGTGGAACAGCTTGAGGGCCATTATGGGAGATAGTTCTTTTGATGTCTTTCGGTGTTCCCGCAAATCGTCATTGGAAATGGTTGCCACAGTGGACAACACCTGGGATATATCGGTGCTTCCGCAGACCGGGCAGGTAACCAGCCGTTTTTTCTTCTGCGTTTCAAACGCCGCCCGGTCGCTGAACCATCCCTCGAACGTATGATTTTTCTCACACCTTAAATCGTATATGATCACGATAAATTTCCTCTCACACCTGCATTGTTTTCCACAATGACCCAATCGCCTTCTTCCGGCACAACCAGCATAGCATGTGTATTATATAGTGATCCAGCAATCCCTGTCCATCTATTTCAATGACGGGTCAAAAAAATGATGGACATTTTGTATCAAATTGGATAATGAACCTTGATGTCGGGATGTGGCCCAGTCTGGTAGGGCACTGCGTTCGGGACGCAGGGGTCGCGCGTTCAAATCGCGCCATCCCGACCATTTATTGAAAGCTTTGCATATCTTTTTTTATGTCATTTCGAGGAACAATGGCGACGAGAAATCTTAATGATATCTAGATATTAAAGATTTCTCCCTTCGATCGAAATGACACCGGTCGACATTGTGCAAGACTTTCTTATTATCACCCAATCGCTCCGGCCATGGTAAAGATTGGCAGATAGAGCGCCACAATCATTCCGCCGATAACCCCGCCAAGAAAGACCATCATAACAGGTTCAAGCAGGGCCGTCATTGCCTCGACGGCGGCATCCACTTCATCATCATAAAAATCGGCTATTTTCGCGAGCATCGCGTCAAGAGCCCCTGTGTTCTCGCCGACGGCGATCATCGATACGACCATGGAAGGGAAAATATTCGCCTGAGTAAGCGGTTCGGCAATCGTCTTCCCTTCGCTGATGCTTTTCCTTGTTGCCATTAGGCTGTTTTCGATTACTTTATTTCCAGCTGTTTTGCTTACAATATCAAGACCTTCAAGAATTGGAACGCCGCTGCTCATCATGGTTGAAAGTGTCCGGGAGAATTTTGCCACAGCAACTTTTTTCAGTAACATGCCGAAAATAGGTGCCTTCAAAACGAGGGTGTCGATCTGTAGCCTTCCCCGCTCGGTCTTATAAAATTGCTTGTAGCCGATAACAAGAGCCACGGCACCGAAAATCATGTACAGAATATTATTCTGGACAAAGGCGCTGGCATCGACGAGAAACTGCGTCGGGGCGGGAAGGGCTGACCCGAAGCCTTTGAACATGTCTTCAAAGACGGGAACAACTTTCCACAGGAGCAATGTGACAACCGCAATGGCGATAACGAGTGTCGCTACCGGATATGTCATGGCTCCTTTGACCTTGGCTTTCAGCTTCATCGCCTTCTCCATGTATTGCGACAGCCTGTCAAGAATGACATCGAGTATTCCACCCGCTTCTCCGGCCGCCACCAGGTTGACGAAAAGTTCGTCGAAAAGATCGGGGTGCTTTTTCATGGAATCGGTCAGTGTCATTCCGCCTTCGATATCGTCTTTTATGGAGGCGATTACTTTCTTGAACGTCTTGTTTTCTTCTTCCTGTGACAAAAGATCAAGGCTGTGGACGATAGGCAGACCTGCATTAATCATTGTGGCAAACTGGCGGGCGAAGACGACGATGTCTTTCTCTTTGATCTTGGGCTGCAACCAGGCGATATTTTCAAAGAGGTCTTTCGGCTTCTTCTTGATCTTAACATCTTTGAATCCCTGGCGACGAAGGATTGATCGAACGGCAGCCTCGTCAGGCGCTTCCATTTCATCCTTCTTGGTTTCGCCTCTCTTGGTAACACCTTCCCATAAATAGACCGGCATGAGTTCTCCCCTTTGTCAATTTTTTATGAGCTTACCGCACCTGCCATTCCACGGGCAATGAAAATTTGAAACTTATCTTCTCATAATTCGCGAGATTTCGTAAACCATAATCCCCGCGGCGACGGAGACGTTGAGTGAATCAAAGGAACCGGGCATTTCCAGTGATATAAAATGGTCGCATTTTTTCCGCACAAGCTGCCTGATTCCCTTTTCTTCGCTTCCCATAACAAGACAGACATTCCCGCGATAGTCGAGGTTCGCTAAATCACTCTGTCCATGAGCATCCGATCCGAATATCCAAAATCCCCGTTCCTTGAGATAGTCTATGGTTCTCGCAATATTGACGACTCGTGCTACCGGAAGATGCTGCGCCGCACCGGAAGATACCTTGATAACAGTGGGCGTCACTGAAACCGATCGATCCTGGGGGATGATAATTCCATTAATGCCGAAACAATATGCGGATCGGATTATTGAACCGAGGT
Organism: Deltaproteobacteria bacterium; assembly: GCA_016936905.1. GTDB lineage: Bacteria > Desulfobacterota > Syntrophia > Syntrophales > UBA6807 > DSDU01. The sequence continues at coordinate 11,491 of JAFGWZ010000220.1, forward strand.
TATGAGGATCTTCTATGCCATCGAGAATGAGAATGACACTTCCCGTCAGGTGATGATTATCGTTTTTGATGATGGTATCGATATCTGCGTAGGGATAATCGGCGGCGATACATATGATTCCCTGGTGTGATTTCGTCCCCGCCAGGGACGTCATCTCATGTTTATCCTCTGTGGTTACAGGAATATTCCGTTCTGCCGCACGTTTCACTATCCCTTCAATGTCCCGGCCTCTGCGCCCCCGGGCAAGAATTATTCTTTCCACCGGCATCATGGTGGACCGGAGCGTTTCTCTGACAGGATTGACGCCGTATATAACCATGTCAGCAATCCTTCCCCGATAGTGTCAGCTTCTGTTATCAGGGAAATTGAAAATCGTCCCCCGTTCTTGTGATCGACGTACGATCGCCGCTGTCACGGTGATCACCCCACGCGCTGTATGGTCCTTAAAAAATACCATAGGATCATGCAACGCGATAGCCACCGGTTCTATTCCCCGTCGTCATAATGATCCAGCATTTCGAAGGGGCGTTCCCCGTGGGTCCTGCCCTCGTCGGCAACACGAAGATATTCGGGGTGACTGAATACGACCTTCCTTTCCGCTATTTCTCGGAGGGCCGTTACGATTTCTCTGTTTTCCTTTCGATCAGCCAGCGGTTGTGACCCCCGCAGCAACTGTTTCGTCCTCTGAGCCGTCAGCAGTACGAGAGCAAATCTGTTTTGTGCCGTTTGAAGTGAATCTTCAACGGTAATTCGTGCCATATGTCAGTACCTCCGTTTTTTCATGATTGTTTTCAGTAACATTTCAACCGGTTTTTTTCTGCTTTTTTCAGCAACGTATATGGATCGAATGATATCGGTCGTTTCTTCGACATACTCATTAACAACGACGTAATCATACCACAGAGCTTCATTCATTTCATCCATTGCTTTGTCGAGGCGCATCCTCACCATGTCGTCCTTTTCAGATTTTCTTCCCTTCAGTCGCGCCTCCAGTGAGTCGATCGACGGAGGGAGGATAAAGATGAAAATACCATCAGGATAACGTTCCTTCAGTGTTTTTGCCCCCCGGGGATCAACATCGAGAAGGACGTCGATGTTGTTATCAACTAATCGTTTTATTTCCAGCAATGATGTCCCATATAGATGGCCGAAGTTTTCCTCCCACTCGGCAAATTCCCCCGCTTTTATCTTTTCCCTGAATTCATCTTCCGATATGAAATAATAATCTTTGCCGTTCCGTTCTCCCCTCCGTGGCAGGCGCGTCGTATACGATACCGAGAATCTGAGGTCCGGAACGATCCGGAGAATTCTTTTGCATACGGTTGTCTTCCCGGCGCCGGAGGGGGCTGAGAGAACGACAAGCAATCCTTTTTCATTGTCCGTCCTGCGTTCGTTGCTGTGATGACTTTCACGACTCAATGTTTTCAATTCCTCTTGTCTTGTTTCAAGGATGTGGGCCGCTGCTGTTGTGTCGACTCCACGATCCTGCATTACCTTAATATCACATGATAATTTCTGTATCTGCCTGAAAAGATCCTGATATCTTTTCTCACGGTCCGCAGTGCCCATGTCCTGATTATTCCATCCATGCTTCTCATGTTCGATCGGGGATACCACCGTCCTGCGCCCTGATCGCTCTTACTCAACATTTTGGGCCTGCTCCCGCAATTTGGCAAGCTCGCTTTTTATGTCGATGACAGTGCGGGAGATTACGATGTCACTGCTCTTTGATCCTATCGTGTTGATTTCGCGATGCATTTC
>JAFGWZ010000221.1 GCA_016936905.1 Deltaproteobacteria bacterium
ATTGAGGTGCTGGCCGCCGTCGTGAACGTGGCGCTGCTCACAACGGCCTGCGTCTATATCGCTTACGAGGGGTGGAAGCGTTTTACCTCCCCGCAGCCCATCCGGGGGGAACTCGTTATCGTCTTCGCCCTTATCGGTTTCATTGCCAACATGATCGCCGTTGTGATCCTGCACCGGGGTGCGAAAGAAAACCTGAATCTCAGGAGCGTGTTTCTCCACATGCTCACCGACGCGCTCACGTCCATCGGCGTGGTTTTCGTTGGCATCATCTGGGTTTTCGCTCCCCTCTACTGGCTTGACCCGGTCGTTTCGTGGATTATCGTTGCCCTGATCCTCTACGGGGCATGGGACATTCTGAAAAATGCCTTTACCATTCTCATGGATGCCACGCCACCGGGTCTGGACATAAACGATATCCAGCGTGCAGTTCTCAGCATCGACGGAATTGACGACGTTCACCACATTCACGTCTGGAACATGTCGCCGGACCGTATCGCACTTGCCGCTCACATTATCGTTCCCGACCAGATGCTGAGCGACGTGGACAGCCTGGCGGTAGAAGTCCGGGAAATGCTCTTCTCCCGTTTTAATATCGACCACCCGATCCTCCAGTTCGAAACGGACCGGTACGAGGACATTCAGACCCTCTGCCACATGTAGGTTGAGCGCACAGGGCCAATGGTATGGGCGGCGCCGCAAAAATATCCTTGAATAATTCTACCATTCAGTATAGTTTTAAATCGCACGACGTGATAACGCCACTTCCCTTATTGATTAGTAAACGATATTCTGATCGTCGTTTTGTAAGATCCGCATCTGGTTGTACGTTCTGAATGTTGGCCATCAGAGATTTTTCATAAAGCTTTCGCCACCCATCTTGAGGCGTGGTTCCTGCGTCGGATATGGGACAGGTGCTCAATACATTATGAATCCACTTCGTATCAGAGAGTTTCCGCGCCGCGATGCCTATGGAGACTCCGCCGCAGGGGGCGGCACAGCGGCTCTCATGACCTTCAGTTCACGGCATATAGAGGTCACAGCGAATATTCCGTTTGTCATATTCTATATTCGTTTTTCGAAATTTCGTTTCTCCTTTGCCGGAGGCTGACGTCGCATCGAGACAGACAACCCGATCGTTCAGCGTGACGATTTATTGGCAGATACAGAAAGAGGCGGCATAACCGTGTCACGGTCAATCAATCGAAAAAGGAAATCCCCCGGGAAGGTGTCGGTGGCGACGCTGGTTGACGGGATCGCGTCTCGCGGCGCATCCTGGAACAGTGAACAGCTTCTGACAATCATCCTGGAAGGATCTCCTATCCCCCGCTTTGTCATCGATACCGGCCACAGGGTAATCCACTGGAACAAGGCCCTTGAAAAAATGAGCGCCATCACGGCGGACAAGATAATCGGGACCAATCAGCACTGGCGGGCCTTTTATGATCATGAACGGCCATGCATGGCCGACCTGCTCGTCGACGGACGTGTCCATGAAATTAACCGGTGGTATTCGGGAAAATTCAGGCCCTCGGACCTCATCCCCGACGCCTATGAAGCAACGGACTTCTTTCCCGCCCTCGGTGACGGCGGCAAGTGGCTGCGATTCACCGCGGCAATCCTGCGAGACGGGAATGGTTCCATCCTCGGCGCCATGGAAACTCTGGAAGATGTGACCGGGCGGATCATCGCCGAAAACGCCCTTAAAGTGAGCGAACAGCGGTTGAAGACCGTTTTGGAAGGATTGCCCATCCCCACATTTGTCATAGGTCTCGACCACAAGGTCATTTATTGGAACAAAGCGCTGGAAGAGATGAGCGCCATCACGGCGGAAGAGGTCATCGGTACCAATCAGCACTGGCGGGCCTTTTATGGCCATGAACGGCCGTGCATGGCTGACCTGCTCGTCGATAATATTTTTGACGAAATACCCCGGTGGTATGTGGGAAAGTACGAGCAGTCCCCGCTCATTAAAGAGGCCTTCGAAGCCACCGACTTCTTTCCGGCACTGGGAAAGGGAGGCAAGTGGCTCCGGTTTACCGCGGCGGCACTCCGGGACCCGGACGGCATTCTCTTCGGCGCCATTGAAACCCTCGAGGATATCACCGACCGCAAACAGGCTGAGGAGGCCCGAAAGGAAAGCGAACAGCGTCTGAGGACGATCCTGGAGGGGTCTCCCATCCCGGCATTCATTATCGGCAAGGATCACAAGGTGATTCACTGGAACAAGGCGCTGGAAGAATTGAGCGGCATCAGAACGGGCGATGCCATCGGAACGAGGAAACACTGGGAAGCCTTTTACAGCCAGGAGCGGCCCTGCATGGCCGATCTGCTCGTCGACGAACTGCTCGATGAGATCCCCCCATGGTACGCCGATAAATATCGTAAATCAGAGCTGATCGACGGCGCCTTCGAAGCCACCGACTTCTTCCCCTCCATGGGTACAGACGGCAGATGGCTTCGATTCACCGCCACTGCGATGCGCGACTCAAAAGGAAGCATATTCGGCGCGATTGAAACACTGGAAGACATCACGGAGCAAAAGCGAACCAATGAAGCCCTCCGGGAGAGCGAGAAGCGCCTCACATCGATTCTCGAGGGGTCTCCCATTCCCTCCATGATCATCGGCAGGGATCACCGGATTCTCTACTGGAACAGGGCCATGGAAAAGCTCACCGGCATTGCTTCGGAAACGGCCATAGGAACAAGAAGGCACTGGGAAATATTCCATGACAAGGAAAAACCCTGCATGGCCGATCTTCTCGTCGACGAACTGCTCGATGAAATCCCCCCCTGGTATACGGAAAAATATTCCAGATCCGACCTGATCGATGACGCCTATGAGTCGACGGAATTTTATTCCGAACTGGGAAGCGAGGGACGATGGCTTCGATTCACCGCGGCGGCGCTCCGGGACTCTCAGGGAACGCTCTTCGGGGCGATTGAAACCATTGAAGACATCACCGCCTTGAAACTCGTTGAAATCGCCCTCAAGGAAAAGGAACGAAAATATCTTGAATTGAGCATCACCGACGGACTGACGGGCCTTGGGAATCTTCGAAATTTTTACACACAGGTCAAAAGTGAAATCGAACGGTCGAACCGTTATCGGCATCCCCTGTCCATTCTCCTTCTCGATATCGACGACTTCAAGATCTTTAACGACACCCACGGACACCTTGAAGGTGATAAAGTTCTGGTGAGAATCGGTCAGGTTATCCGTCGATGTCTCCGAAAGATCGACTCGGGGTACCGGTACGGCGGTGAAGAATTCACGATTATCCTCCCTGAAACAATGGGAGAAGCGGCAACTGCGCTCGCGGAAAGGATCAGGAGAGAATTCGAACACGAGATGTTTTCACCGCGGCCGGGGCTCGCACTGCGAAAGACGGTGAGCATCGGTGTCACCCAGTACGTGCCGGGAGAAGAGCTTTCCGTTTTTCTCAAGCGGGCTGACGCGAGCATGTATACAGCGAAAAAAGAAGGGAAAAACCGGGTATCTTTTGCAGGGGAACCCGAGTCCCATCCCCACCCGGCGTACGACGGGGATGATGACAGGTGATTGACCGTGACAGGGTTATAGGCGAACAAAAAATTTTCTGGAAAAAGTAAAAAAGTTGCGATAGAATGGCAACGGGTTTTTTGGTATTTACATTATCGGCAATTTTCAGAACCTTTTCACCCAAGGATGATGGTCTCGTAAAAGTCAAAATTCAGACGGCTTTGTAAAAAGGCCGATATCAAGGCTTGCAAATCTCGAGGAATGAGGCGTACTTATGGTACGCCGCAGAGCTTGTCCTCGCGAAAGCGGGGAAGAGATGCAGCGTAACGCAGAGATCGGACTTTTTACGAAGTCGTCAAGGATAAAATGTTACACGATCAACATTAAAAACATCCTGACTTTCAGACAATCGTCTACCAGTAACCGGGTTTGTACTCAGTGGTTTTGTAACAAGTCATCAATTCACTTCAACTTTAACATTGTTCTTGACATTAAAAAATGTGAGCGGTGGATTCACTTTACAGCTCCGAGCAATAATCGGATGATCCGAATGTCGTAAAATGCAGCATAATCAAACGATGTAGTTTTTGCTTGTGAAGATACGCTGAGAGATATCATCTTCCTTAACACGAGGGTTCATTCCAGCAACAACTCAGGAGAAACGGGCGGCGGTACTGTCTAAGACCCCCTGAGACAACGACAACCCGATTTGTTATTGTTTCACCGACGGCAAATCGTGAACATC
>JAFGWZ010000222.1 GCA_016936905.1 Deltaproteobacteria bacterium
ACAGACCGAGAATTCCCGCCATACTGAACCCGAGAAGGCCGAGTACAGGAAATCCGAAAAGCAAAGGCCCTACCTGAGTCGTAATGACCAGCGACGATCCGACAATGAGGGAAGAGACGACAAGGGCAAAGGCAATCCTGTTGGACGACCGGTCTACCTCAAAGATCAATCGTTCCAGTCCCCGATGCTCGAAACCGATTCTGACCTTTCCCTGCTTCACCTGTTTAAGGATATCCCTCAGTTCGCCGGGAATGATCTTCAGCAGTTGCAGGAGTTCACCGCTTGTCGCAAGAAATTCGCCGATGATCCGTTTGGGACTGAGGCGGCCCAGCTTCAAGCGGCGGATGAACGGCGCAGCTTTCTCCGTCATGTCGAAATCGGGATCAAGCATGAGGCCCAGGCCTTCCATTGTTGAAAGAGCCTTCATCATGAGAAACCGGTCAAAGGGCAGGATCAGCCTGTAGCGGGTTATCAGCTCGAGAAGCTGCTGCAGCACCGTCTGGATCCGTATGTCCTTCAGCGATTTGTAGAGATAGAGCTCCATGAAATTGGCCATGTCCGCCTCAAGCGTCCGCCGGTCCGGTTCTTCTTCATAATCGACAATTCTCAGGAGGGAGTCGACGACGCCTGATTCATCTCTCTCAACCAGGGCATAGACCATGTCGGCAATGTCTTCCCGCGACTGCCGGTCGACAGAACCCATCATGCCGAAATCGAGATAACAGATTATATTGCCGGGCAGAATGAAAATATTTCCGGGATGGGGATCGGCATGGAAGAATCCATGTGTAAAGACCTGCTGCAGCAGAAGGTCAGCGCCCCGTCCGGCAATGATCGTCCGGTCATACCCCTCCGCGTCCAACATGACGACATTCGACGCCTTTATACCCGTCACGTATTCCATGGTAAGGATCCGACGTGTCGAAAATTCCCTGAATATGCGGGGGATGAAGATTGTGTCATTGCCAATGAACTGCCGGGCAAAACGCTCGGCATACGAAGCTTCGACGGTATAATCGATTTCCTTCTCGATGACCCGGGCGAATTCTTCAACAATTCTGGTGGGACGGTAAATCTCCCAGTCTTCGATATGCCTTTCAACCAGGGTCGCCAGATGCAGGAGTATCTCCAAATCGACTTCTATAGTATGCTCGATATCCGGCCTCTGGACCTTGACGATGACATCTTCGCCCGTTTTGAGCCTCGCACGGTGGACCTGGCCGATTGACGCCGCGGCGTACGGAACGGCATCAAATCGCTCAAAAACGTCGCCGACAGTCATCGACAGTTCCGTTTCCATGATCGCCCGTGCCTGCGAAACGGGGAAAGGCTGCACTTCGTCCTGAAGTTTCGATAATTCATGAATCAGACTGACCGGAACCAGGTCGGGCCGTGTGGACAGGATCTGCCCCAATTTGACAAATGTCGGGCCCAGTTCTTCAAGGGCCATGCGAATCCTTTCCTCCCTGGTGAGGTTGTCCACATGATCCCGCCGTTTCTTCGAAATCATCTGCATGCCGACCTCGATATACTGGCCCACGTTCAGACGATTGACGATGTCACCGAAACCGTAGCGGAAGAGCACCGTGATGATCTGCCGGTAACGGTTAATGTGCCGGTAGGTCCTTGAAAAGACGCCGATCTTCCCGATAAACATTTATTATTCCTTCTTTTGAGAGGATTCCAGCCGCTCTACTTTATCTTTGAGCTCAAGATATTCATCCCGTGTGGGAATATTCAGTTTCCTGAGGGTCTCAGCCACCATCTTTTCTACTTTTTCCGCCAGTTCGTCAGTCACCGCTTTCGATCGTTTCACCAGGTCATCGATCGTCTCCCGCCCCTCTTTTTCAGACATCTCTCCTTTCTTGATGAGTTCGTCAACCGCATCTTCTATCTTTTCCCGTGTCAGTGTAGCGAGGCCGATCCCGAAGAGCATGCTTTTTCTCACAAATTCTTTCATGGCACACCTCCTGTTATGGTATTGTCTTGTTTACCTTTTCCCCATTACTTCCCGTTCTTTGAGTCCTTCGGCAGAACATAACCGACCCCCATTGAACGTTCCAGCTTTCCCACGGCGACTTTATAATCGCTCAGGGCACTGTAATAGTCTGATTTCGTTTTGGTAAGAAGCGTCTGAGCATCGATCACATCGGTCGATGTGGCCACCTGCTCCTTGTATCGCTCTTCGTTGATCCTGAAATTTTCTTCCGCCTGTTCAATCGCCGTCTGAGCAACGAAAATTCTTTTTTCCGCCTCCCGCAGGTTCAGGTATGAACTCATAACGTCCAGCGATATCCGATCCTCGAGATCCAAGAGGGCGTCCTCAGCCTGCCTGACTTTACTCTTGGTCGCATCGACGGCATGCCGGGTCCTTCCCCACTCCCAGAAATTCCAGTTCAGGATCGCCATAACCCTCCAATCTTCCTGGTCGCTGTATTTACTTCCCGACACGTCCGGTTCATCACCATACTTGGAGTAATTCCCGACGAGATTTACAGAAGGATAATAATCGCTGCCGGCAAGGTTTACCGCCTTCTGTGCCTGCTGTACCACCAGTTCGTACTCGGTAATCTCTGAACGATTTTTAAATGCTGTTTTCAGGCATTCATCAAAGGTAAGATCGTATGGCGAATAATCGAGGATGTCGCGGACTTCGATGGGGTCGCTGACGGAACGGCGCAGGACTGTATTGAACTGGGCTTTCGCCAGCTGAACACCGTTTTCGGCCCTGAGGAGATTCTGCCTGCCGTTCGCAAGTTCCACCTCGGAGTACAAAAGATCGTTCTTCGGTATGAGTCCCACGTCATAGAAACTTTTGGCGGTGTCACGATGGGCTTTCAGCTGTTCCACCGACTGTTTCGCCACATCGAGAATGCGCTCGCTCTTCAATATATTGAAGTAATATGTTTTCACGAGTTCCACTACATTCTCGACGCTTCTGGATTCTTTCATTTTTGAGACGCCGACACCGAGACTGTTGATCTGGTAATTACTGTAGATCTTCCCGCCGGCGAAAATCGGCTGTGTAAGTTCCACTTCCCACGTATAATTGTCTTTTGTCCCCATCTGGAACGAACCTACACCAGGTATCGTCGTCGATGGAGTGTCGTTCAGCCTCGTATAATAATACTTTGTATTCAAGGTAGGCAGAAATTCCGTCAACGCGCCCTTCCGTCCCGATTCTGACGCCTTAATGTCTTCCTGAGCGGAATGGATCAGCACACTTTGCTGCAGGGCGAGAGCAATGCTCTCCTCAAGGGTGAGCGTTAACGTTTTTTCCTCGGACAGCGCCGAGGGACCGCATAGTACCATGATCAGGAATATGAGGAATAGACTCCACCCGCCGCGTTTACACCCCATTAATTTGCACCCCCTTTGGATTGGTTGTCCGCCACGGTGTCTTCATCGGTTCTCCCCGTTGACACATTGTTTGACCTCCTTCAGTCGAAATGAACAAACTTGTCTTTCGTGGCGCCGCACACAGGACACTCTTCAGGCAGAAAACCGTCGGCAACGTATCCACACATGGAACAAACGTAATACGTGGTCACACGATCTCCGATAATGTCGTTCAATGCCTTCTTATACAGGGCGGCGTGCACTTCTTCAACATCCCGGTTCTGCGTAAAAAGCCACGCAGCCCCTTTCTCTCCCAATTCATAGGCAAGCGTGAGAAAGATGTCATATGCCGCATGGGCGACCCCCACCTCCGATTCGAAACTTTCGGCCAGATTCTGCTCCGTTGTGCCGATTTCCTTGAGGACCCGAAGTGCCAGCGCACCGTGAATTTCTTCTGAAAAAGAGATTACCCGGAAGAGTTTTGCCATCTGGGGGTAACCCTCCTCTTCCGCTTTCTTCGCGTAGACCTTGAGCCTCAAGGCCGCCTTCGCCTCTCCCGTGTATACCTCGTGCAACGCCTCTCTGATTTTCTCATGCATGGATCAATTCTCCCTTCACCACTCAAACCACATCGTCATGCCTGACCGGAAAAACCCTTCATTTTCCAAGATTGAAGGAATCCTGCCCTGTCCATATCATCACGTATCCCCAGCCGGGTGAGGACAAAATCATACCTCACCGGGTCACCGGGACACAGCTTCCTGAAAAAGCGGGTCATCTCCAGAGCGGTTCGCATGTCTCCCTGTTTTCGGTTCGTTATTCCACAGGCCATACCGGTTCGATGCATGTGGGTATCAAGCGGGATGATAAGTTGTGATGCCGGCACTTCATCCCACCCGCCCGGATCAACATCGTCGCGGCGGACCATCCATCGAAGAAAAAGATTCAACCGCTTGCAGGCGCTCCCTCTCGACGGCCGTGGCAAAAGGCTGTTATAGTAATGACCATTCTCTTTTTCGCCCAGGACGTCGATGAAACGGCACAGCGCCTCGCCTACCGTTTCATCATCGGTGTTCACCGCGGCGGCAAAGCACTTTCTCAAACTCCCCCATTCCGTAAGGACCCGCTTTATACTCCTGAGGAGCGCTGTCAGTTCTCCTCCCGACGTAAACCGGTACCGAAACCTGGAAAACTGGTCTTTCAGGGATCTGTCCGTTGCGTCGCTGATAAATCGATGTGGCGACGGGTTCATCTCATCCAGCACGGACGAGACGGTCTTTATTATCTGGCTTACCCTGCCATATGCCAGCGATGAGGCAAGAAGCGCGGCAATCTCACGGTCACAGATATCGTCATATCTATAGAGGACCTGCAGCGGATCAGGCTCTACATAGGCCCGCCGGTTGTATCGACGGTATAACGCCTCGAGGGTATGCCGGTAATGATCATCTACGACCATATTTTAGAATCTCCATGACGGACGGCATCTCTCCCGCAGATGTGCTGCTCATGACATTTGCCCGGTTTTGCTCACGACTCTGGCTCAAACATGTCTTTACCGGAACCGCAGATAGGACAGACCCAGTCATCGGGAAGGTCTTCAAACGGCGTGTTCGGGGAAATGTCCCCCTCCGTATCTCCCTTTGCCGGATCATAGACATAACCACACACAGTACAGACATACTTTTGCATCATTCCTCCTTTCTCATCACTGAAACAGTTGGCCTTCATCAGTAATGCTGTCCGATTTCATCTCTCCCTTGATGAAGACCCGGCATCAATTCCAGGAAGTACCCATCATATCAGAATTCAGTATTCCAGAATTCCTCTCATCGGGGCATCCGAGATCGATTACCGCATATCACCGTTCATCAGGCGTTTATCGTTTTCTCATTCACCCGCTCGCCGACGGCAACTCCAAGGGCATAACATTCTTCCAATACACCCGCGTCGGGAACCTGCCTGGCGGCTACACCGTCGCCGATGACCTCCACCTTCATATCGTCAAGCAGGTCACGGATATAACGCAACGATTCTCCGCTCCAGCCGTATGATCCGAAGACCGCACCGATCAGGTTCCGGGGCCTCAGTCCTTTTATATATGTTAAGACGTCGGCTATCGTCGGGAAAAGGTTGTTGTTCAACGTCGGGGACCCCACAACGAGGGCCCCTGCATCAAGGAGTTCGTATGCCACGTCGCTCCGGCGATTTCCATGCATCGACATGTGTTTCACGCTGATGCCGGTGGACGCCAATCCCTCGCTGACGGCCTTTGCCATTAACTCGGTACTATGCCACATTGTATCGTAAACGACAACAGCCTTTCGCATCGGTTTCTGTAAGGCCCACGTACGGTAGTTATCCATAATGGTACCGACACCGGACCGCCATATGGGACCGTGGTCGGGAGCGACGATATCACAGGCAAGTCCTATCGAGTCAACCCGTTCCATCAGCTTCGTGATCACAGGCGCGTAGGGGAGCAGGATGTTTGCAAAATAGGTCGCCGCCTCGTGATCGAGGACGGCATCGTTTATTTCATCGGCAAATCGCTCCGACGTGGCCAGATGCATTCCAAAGGCATCGTGGGAGAAGAGTATTTTTTCATCGACAAGATATGAAAACATACTGTCGGGCCAATGAAGCATTCTCGTTTCGTAGAATGTGAGCTTCATATTTCCCACATCGAGTGAATCACCGTCGATGAGAGGCTCAATATCGTGTTCCAGATGATGAATCTCCCGGAGTGTCTTCGCTCCCATGATCGATGCGAAAATCCTCTCTGGCTTCACCGCGTCAATCACATCCGGGAGGCTTCCGGTATGGTCCATTTCGGAATGGTCCGATACGAGGTACTGAATCTCCGTCGGATCAACGACTGAACTGATGCGGGCCAGCATCTCTTTCTTAAAAGACGTTCGAACAGTATCAATCAGCGTGATCCTGTCCGATAAAATCAGATACGCGTTATAGGTCGTTCCCCGCTTCGTGGTGTAACCGTGAAAATCTCTTATATTCCAATCGATTGCACCAACCCAGTATACATGGTCAGTTACCTTGACCGCCTGAAATATTTTGTTCATGCCCTTTGCCACCTCCTTCGTACTCTGCCGTCTCCAGCCCTGATACGCAGGGGAAACGGCCATGACCACCCCCGACTTTTCCCTGTTCGAACTAATTTACCAGCATTTGCAGTGTTGTGCCAACATTTTAACAATAAATTAACTTGCTTCTCCTTTGCTGAGAAGCACCAGCCCTATAGCACACCACAATTTTCTTGCCTTTACCCGGGATGTTCCCTAAGATGGTTTATTATTACCGTAAGCGTCTATTCTGTGGTAGCCGGAGGTACTGCATGGATTATCAGGTTGTGATTATCGGAGGCGGCCCCGCCGGCATCTTTGCCGCACTGACACTTAAAGATCTTGGAATAGAGGGCGTTTTGTTGCTCGAGCGGGGGAAAACCCTGTCGGATCGGCAGGGAAACGCATCACGGGATATTATGCAGGGGTGGGGAGGCGCCGGCGCGTTCAGCGACGGCAAGCTGACGATCTCAACGGATGTGGGAGGACACCTGGGAGAATACCTTGATCGGAAATCTCTGTATGAACTCATCACGAGAGCCGACGGGATATATGTGAAGTATGGCGCGCCGGACCGTCTTTTTGGAGATATCTCGCCGGAAGTGGAAGCGCTCTCAGACCGGGCCCGCCAGGCTGATCTCGAACTCATACCGACGAGGATACGACACATCGGAACGGACAACTGCCGCAATGTTCTCGCATCAATGTACGACGTCCTTTCACGTCACATGGAAATACGGACGGAATGTGAAGTCGAATCCATTGTCGCAAATGATGACCAGGTCAAGGGGGTCAAGCTGCATAACGGAACGGTAATTAGGAGCCGCTTTGTCATCGCCGCACCGGGACGGTCGGGAGCGCGGTGGATGAAGACGGAGGCGGAACACCTGTCGCTGAAGACCCGGTCGAGCCCGGTTGACATAGGGGTCCGCGTGGAACTCCCCGCTACGATATTAAAAGAAATTACGGATATTACCTATGAATCGAAACTCGTTTATTATTCAAAAACATTCGACGACAAGGTGCGGACCTTCTGTATGAATCCCTATGGTGAAGTGGTCAACGAAGAAAACTCGGGAATTCTGACGGTAAACGGTCACAGTCACGCCACCAAGAAAAGTGACAACACGAACTTTGCGATCCTGGTCAGCAGCATGTTCACCGAGCCTTTTGACGATCCTATCGCTTATGGACTCTATATCGCTCGTCTGGCGAACCTCATCGGCGGCGGAACGATTATACAGCGGGTCGGCGATCTCCTGGCTGGAAAACGGTCGACCCGCGCACGGATCGACCGATGTCTGACCACACCGACATTGGCTGACGCAACGCCCGGTGATCTGAGCTACGTATTTCCTTACCGACACCTCAAGAGTATCACCGAAATGCTCCAGGCTATGGATCGTCTTGCTCCCGGGGTGAATTCGCGGCACACTCTCCTGTATGGGGTAGAAGTAAAGCTTTACTCGAATCGGATACACGTCTCTCCCGAGATGGAAACCGACGTGGGAAATTTGTTTGCCATCGGGGACGGTGCGGGCATCACACGAGGGCTGCTCCAGGCATCGACGAGCGGCATTATCGCCGGCCGGGCTATCGCGTCCCGTATTGAATAAGGACAAAGGGCTCAGGGCGCAAGGCAAAGGTCGAGTTTTGGAATTGCCTGAAGTACGCAGTCAATTTATCAAATAGCTCCATGGACCAAGTAAAAATAACGTGGGGCAACAGTCCGTGCAGAATTCCCGTCACCGTGACAGTTCAATCAACGAACGACGAAAATCGTAAGCTGGAGGGAGCACATAACCAGAGAAGGCGAACGCAACAAAATAAAGTTCAAGATCATGCCGAAGATGATCGTCGCTTTTCTGGGACTGACGATCACCGCGCTGATTGTCTCGGGGTACATCGCCCTCAACAACATTAAATCAGTGGGTACCTATGCGCTGGATAGCAGCACCTCACTGGGGGAAAGCGCCACCGCCGACAGCACGTTCGCCCTTGAAACCCTGGGGGAAAAAATACTGGAACAGAAGGCACGGGACGTGGCACTCCAGTGCGAAATCTTCATAACCGCCCATCGCGACATTGACATCGAGCACCTCCAAGCCAGCGATGAATTTCAGAGGATCGCCGTCCAGTCGGTGGGAAATACGGGATATACCCTGGTCTATGAAAAGAAGACAGGAATTATGAGATTCCATCCCAACCGGACCCTGGTCAACTCCGACCCTGCCCAACTGAAAAGGACACTGACCTCCTTCTGGAAAGTCTACGAGCCGACGTTTGACGGATCAAGCCACGGGGGATACTACAACTGGCGTGACCCAGATGGACAGATAAGACAGAAATACATGTATATGGTGCCTATCAAGCATACCAGGTACATGGTGGCCGCTACAACCTATATTGATGAATTCTCCCAGCCGGTTTTTGAAACGAAGAAAAAAATCTCGGCGGCTATGACGGAAATCAGCAAGCACATTAATGAGCGAATCGGGAAAGCCCGTAACACGTTCGTCGATTTCTTCATTATCCTCATTATCGTCGTTTCTCTGATCGGGTTCGTCCTCTCCCGAATGATAACGCTTCCAATTCTGAGCTTGAGTGACGGCGTCAAGGCACTGGGCGAAGGAGATCTCGATTACAAGGTCACCGTCAAAACAAATGATGAGTTCGAAGAACTCGCGGCGTCATTCAATAAAATGACCTCCGATCTCAAGAACTATATGGAGCGACTTCACTGCACGACAGCCGAACAGGAACGTCTCCTCAAGGAACTGGAGATAGCGAGCGGAATACAGAAAAACATTCTTCCCACGGAAGCCCCGGAAATTCCCGGCATTGAACTGGCGGCTACGAATATTCCCGCCCGTGAAGTCGGGGGTGATTTTTATGACTATGTCCCCGTCCAGGACGGCCATTGGGGACTGATAATAGCCGACGTCTCGGGAAAGGGGATGCCGGCGGCAATTTTCATGGGATTATCTCGAACGATTGTCAGGGCAAGCGCCACGGGAAATCTCAGTATTAAAACGGCC
>JAFGWZ010000223.1 GCA_016936905.1 Deltaproteobacteria bacterium
GCCGCAGACCCGGCAGACGAACCCGCCGTCTTTCTCCGCAGGCATGATTGCGTCGATAAAAATGTTGTTCGGATGATTGTTGTCGTTGGCGCACAGCCGCCGCCCCATGATTCTGTTTTTCGACGTCTGCCTGTCAAGTTCGATTTCGATGACGTAGTCGAGATTCATATTGGCATCCTGGAGCGCTTTATACATGGCTTCCGCCTGTGCCAGGTTACGGGGAAATCCGTCGAGCAGCCAGCCGTTCTTGCAGTCCGGTTCCTGCAGCCTGTTAAGGATCATGGGAATCGTGATCTCATCGGGCACGAGTTCACCCTTATCGATATATCCTTTTGCTTTCTGTCCCAGTTCTGTCCCCTTCGAGATATTTTCTCTGAAGATTACCCCTGTCTCAATATGAGGAACCCCGTATTTTTTCTGTACGATCGCGCCCTGCGTGCCTTTGCCGCTTCCGTTCGGACCGAAAATCAAAATATTCATGCTTTCAAACTCCTTTCACAAAGGTTTTTTCCCGAGAATGTGCACCTCTTATAGGAAATTATTACGTATAAGGCAAGAATAAAATCATCGCCCCTCGGCGACGGCGTTTACCTTTGCCCGTAGATTGAGAAGGAACGAACGCCTGTCCTGGAGAACAGCCTGGTTCCCATCGTACTCTTCCTTCATGAGTGCGTCGACGGCGGCATCACGATCACCGTTTGCGGCATCGAGGCGTGTCTCGATTCTTTCTTTCAAACTTCGTGCTGCCTGCAGCGATTTTGGAAAGTGTTTTTTCGCGTCATCTCCCGTTAAGATATGGACATGTGGCAGAAGAAGGATCTCGACATCGAGGGCGGTAAGCCGCTCAAGGGAATGAAGGTAGTCAACATAACTTGATGAAAATTCCGATTGAACGTCATAAGCGCCGTTCAGGACACCGGTCGCTTCGCCGGGGACCAGCGCCTTTATCCGGGGAATGTAGTATGAAACCGAGTCTCTCGTGTGCCCCGGCGTGGCGATGACCTGGATCACCCAGTCGTCGCCACGCCTGAACTCGTCACCGTCCCCGACGGTATGGTCGACGGTAATGGCATCGAAGGAGACATCCTCCGCACCGATATATTTCTTGAATTTTTGTTCATAGTCTTTGTTCAGACTCTTCATGAGCTGCACGGCCCTGTCTTTCTGCAGGGTTTCGGCGGCCGGCGCGCTTGCCACGATCCTGACACCAGAGATGTTTCGTTTGAGAAACGGGACGGCTCCGCAATGGTCGTAGTGAGAATGGGTAAGAAAGATATATTCGAGCCGATCAGGATCGTCCAGATACTCGCGGAGGTCTTCGAGATATCGGGGGCCGGCGATGGTAAGGCCGGCGTCGAAAATGACGGGAGGCGTGCTCATAAGAAGAAAGGCGGGGATGAAATGATATCCGATGGAATATAAATCGCCGCAGATCTCTCCAGTTTGTTCACGTATCATACCGATGATGTCCTTATCTTCCTGAAATGCGATTTCTTTTGCAGCAGGCCTATGCGTCCAAAGCGGCAAAATCCTCCCGTCTCGGATTGAACGCGTCGATCAACAGGCAGTCGGTGCGACATGTTCCCGAGTGCACCGCGTTGGGCGGGATTATGATCGATGCCGGCGCTTCAATACTTTCAGTTTCGCCGTCGATGGTGAATTCAACGGAGCCCTCCATGACCGTAAGGATCTGCTCATGGGGATGGGCATGTTCGGGGAGAGGACTGCCCGCTTTAAAGGTCCAGAATGCCAGTGTCATCGCGTCGGAATGAACGAACTTGACCTTTCCTCCCGGTACGAGTTCCCGCTCTTGCACTTTCTTCAGGCTATATACCTTCATGATCCCTCCTTGTCACATTCGTAACTGAGCTTTATTCGCGCGATACAGTTCAGCTTGTAGCGGATGAATGATGTTCTGTCAAGGATTCAAAGATACCGGAACCAGCGCCCATCTGACAATCTCTGCTCCCGAACGTCGGCTTCGAATGGCTGGCGGTTTATTTGAGCTTTTACTGGCGGTGAAACAGGGGAGGGGCTGTGCTTTTTACAGTTGCGTCTCTCGCTTAAGTTGTATACATTATCACCAATTGTTCGGCATGAAACAGCTCCATGTAAGGAGGGCCACAACAGGAGATGAAACGGGGCATGAAAACATTACTGGCCGTCATGGCAGTTGTCGTTCTCTGTTCATGTGTCGCAACCAAGGCGGCGAAGGACACAGAGGAAGCATATCAACTGGATATTATGGCAACGGTGCAGAGCGTCTCCGACCGGGAGGCGGTGCTCACGGTAGAAATGCCCGTTCTGAAATCGGGGGCTGACAAAGTAATCAATGACATCGCCCGGCAAGTTGTCGAGAAGGGCCTGTTGGTCGAGGGTATTGCGATTACGGTCGGCAAGGTTCCTGCTGTCATTCGGGAAGTCCGGGGGAATATCATTCGCGTCGCCGCGGAAAGCCTACTGGCCTTGCCTGTTGGATCTCAGGTGGCATTGACAATTCCCAAGAAGACCATCGCCATTGTTGATTTTGAAGTCATTCGAGGTAACCAGAAAGAAGCTGGTCGTGTGACCCTTGAAGGGTTGACATCGGCTCTGATCGATTCAGGACATTTCAACATAGTCGAAAGGGCTAAGTTAAAATCACTGGTAAATGAGCTTGAACTGAGCATGACCGGGCTCATGAGCGAATCATCAGCGGAGAAGATCGGGCATCTCCAGATGGCCGATCTTATTCTGACGGGAACCCTCGCTGAGATGAGGGGAAAGTGGAATATCAACCTGCGGCTTATCAATGTAGCGACCGGCCGGGCACTGGCGGCGATATCGATGAGAACGGTAC
>JAFGWZ010000026.1 GCA_016936905.1 Deltaproteobacteria bacterium
GACCCCATTTTCCCGACCCCATTTTCCCATTATATGAAACAGTCAAGAAGCGGCTTGAACAGGCCTAGTCAATAGTCAACGACTGACCCCATTTCCCCTCCAACGACTGACCCCATTTTCCCCGCACATTTTCCCACTGACCCCATTTTCCCACCATTTTCCGCTCAAAGTTTGCTTAAAAAGGAAAATCCTTGCTGTTATGACGTTATGATGTTATAGCTACGTAACGACAAGGGAGGTGATATTATGGGATCAACACTAACACGTGCCACTATATATCTGGATCCGGAATTGCATAAGGCTCTTCGTTTGAAGGCAGTTGAGACATCACAATCTTTATCGAAATTAGTGAATGATGCCATCAAAGAATCTCTGGCGGAAGACGCTGAAGACATTGCAGCTTTTGAAGAAAGAGTCAGAGAGCCTTTAATCAGCTACGAAACGATGATCAAAAGGCTGAAAAAAGATGGCAAAATATGAAATCTATTTCAAAAAGTCCGTTGAGAAAGACTTCCATACAATCCCCAAAAAAGATTTAAGGAAGATCATCCGTCGTATCGAGGCGCTCTCTGAGGATCCGAAACCGCCAGGCCACGAAAAACTTACGGGGCAAGAAAGATATCGCATCCGCCAGGGACGGTACAGGATCATCTATTCTATTCAAGACGAGGAGCTTACAATCTGGGTAGTTAAGGTAGGGCATCGAAAAGATGTTTATCGTTGAAGCGAACATTTCAATGCGCGTGACAGCTTACACCGAAGCGCGACTGTTGTTTTATTCCAAAATATAAAGGAGTCGTACCTGTGCTGTTCTTAGATCCTCATAAACCAATAGCAACCTGTGAATCGGATTCTTGTGAAGATTGCGCCGTCAACAGCGATCTTCGCTGTCATTTTACTCTGAAGGATTGGATATACTTCCTTTTCATTTCAGTTCCTCCTTTTCTGCTTGGCGGAGCGGGAATCTATTATATGAACGGGTGGCTGCTGATACCATGGATACTCTTCGTGGTCGCTTATTTCGGATTTATTGAGATTCGTGTCATGTGTTCCCACTGCCCTCATTATGCCGAATCTTCGACATCATTAAAATGCTGGGCAAATTACGGATCTGCCCAAATTATGGAAATACAGGCCGGGGCCGATGACAATTATCGAAAAAATGATTTTCCTGGGCGGTTTTGTAATTGTCTGGGGTTATCCTTTGCTGTTTCTCATCCTTGGGAAACAGCTTTTCCTGTTGCTCATTTACGCGATGACGACCATCGGCTTTTTTCTGACCATGATGAATTTCCTGTGTTCACAGTGTATAAATTTTGCCTGTCCGCTTAACTGTGTCGATAAAAAGGTGCGAGGTCAATTTTTTGCCATAAACCCAATTATTGCGGAAGTCTGGAGAAAAACTGGAAACAGAGCGCAAAATTGACTCTTTTCCATTGAGGATAACGAAGGGCCGGATTTGAGATACGAGGGATAAAGCGCCGGCACACCTGTCAGCCCGGCCGTCAGGCGGCTTGAAAGAAAGATTGATCTGAAAAGTCTGTTTTGCGGGGGAGAGTAATTATGGCAACAAGCATGTGCAGCAACTGCAAGTTACGGGCGATGTATGACAAAAACCACAATTCCTTTGCCGGACGATTCTGGCGCTGGCATATTAACTTTTGCCCGGGGTGGAGAAAATATTTCGACTCTCTTTCGGCTGAGGAGAAAGTAAAAGTAGCTGAGAAATACAATTTCTGGAAATATCATCAATAGAAGAATAAGATGCGACCCATGACCCCTTTTACAGGTTTAAGCATGTTTGATGTCGGGTGGGGCAAGCTGAGGATAAAATTATGATTTCAAATGAGGAACTGTTAAATGGAGTTTATTGGTATTCCTGCCGAGCAGACGACGGCTGTGACCGATGCCGTTCTGGCCGTTCTGGCGATAGCAGTTGCTGTGTATTTGCGCCGGATTGGACAAAAAACCCGGTGGAAAACCACTCTTTGAGTTTGGGCCTGTGGTTTGATGGCTCTGGCGGCTGTTCTGGGTACAATTGTTCACGGATTCACAATGTCAGCAACGCTTCATGCATTCATATGGCATCCCATTTATATTTTACTGGGTATCCTGGTAACGCTCCTTTTCGTGGCTTTTGTATATGATGTCTGGGGGGAGGCTTCAGCCCGGCGAATATTGCCGGTGAGAATGGATATAAGCAGGTGTTGCCCGGGATAAAATTTAAAACCCTTGTGTACGGAGAAAATACCCTCTTTTCGGAATTCAGGCTGGAAGCAAATAGTGTATTGCCCAAACACTCGCACTTCCATGAACAAACGGGTTATTTGGTTAAGTGGTACTGCCGTCGGGATTTTTAATCTGGTGACCGGCGGAGCGCTTTTGCCGGCAAGTGTTATTGCGGGGTCACTATGGAGCGTATTCGGTGCCTCGGCCACATTTATTACCGGAGCGTCGGTCGCGGCTCTCGCGGCAATAGGGCTGCTCCTTTACCGTCCTGATGCGCGGGCTACAGGGCAAGGTGCAGGCGCGTGATCATAGCCGCCCAACTTTAAATTAGCCGAACAGGAGAAAAGATATGGCCGCTTCAGAACGTATCGGGGGAACATTGGGATACGTGATTATCGTGATCATGACCTTTGCCGCTCTCCAGTCCATTGTCGTTGTCATGCACGAGTTTACCCACAGCACCGTAGCCTGGCTCCTCGGATGCATGCCGAGCCCCCTCGGAATTGTCTGGGGCAATCCTTTAATGATGACGGGCTGGGATGAAGGGGTACATTACTCCAAACTCTTTCCGTCCGGTCATCACGCCGCGGAAGCGATCATCGGCGGGAGCCCGCTCGTTCTCCACACGATCATTGTTACTCTGGGCATTATCTTTCTGAAAGGGCGATGGTTGAAAGAGAAGAAATGGCTTTATCATACCATTTACTGGTTCGTCATAGCCAATTTCATGGAACTGATTGCCTATATCGTGATGCGCCCCTTTGCCTCGGGCGGCGACACCGGCCATTTCAACCGGGGCCTGGGGCTTTCTCCATGGATTCTTTTTATCGCTGGAACGCTTGTGATACTGGTTGGACTATACATTCTCTTCAGAAAAATCCTGCCCCGCATGTATGCCGCCTTCGCACAGGGGAACCGTCTGACTGAATGGATGATTTTTTCGGTGACCGCCTTTCTTCTTTTTCTGTGGGGAAGCGGCTTACGGGTGGTGTTCTACATCTACCCCGATCCACAGTGGATGTTTGGACTTTTGGGGTTTGCGGCATTCGGCATTGTCTTGTTCACATGCAATCCATCTTGCAGCAGATAAAGAGGTCGGTTCTTCACTATTGACAAACAAGGTGGCTTGATCTGTGAAGTTGAATAGTCTACTAATTGAGCAGATTATAAAAAAACACATGGCAGAGGAAGAATCATGGTCCGTCCTTTGCGGCGGTAGATCAGGGGTATCACAAACCGGCAGACGGGCCGGGGAAAAGCTTCGAAAGGATAAGAATTTGAAAAGGCGCGTCAGGGAAATCGAATGACCGATAAAAAGCGACTTTACTATCTCGACAATCTCAAGGTATTCCTTATCATTCTGGTCATCATGCATCATGTCGGGCAGGCATACGGGACGACGGGCGGGGGCTGGTTTTATTCATACCCGGGTGATCGAGTAAAATCGTTGGGAGCCTTCTTTGGCTTCAATGCGTCATTTTTCATGGGGCTTTTCTTCTTTATATCGGGATATTTCTATCCTCAATCATTCGATCGCCATGGTGCTCGTAAATTTATTATAGACAAACTTATCCGTTTCGGCATTCCACTGATCTTCGTATGTTTTCTCATCACCCCGCTTTTGGAATATGCAAAGTATGTGCATTACGAACATCACATCAGTTTCAAGGATTTCTATATCCATCTGTGGCAAAAATACGGCTTAAAAATAGTATATCCCGGTGGTTTCCACTTTTTACATCTGTGGTTTGTCGAACATCTGCTCGTCTACGCAATTCTCTATGCCGCTATCAGAACCGTGCTGCAAAAACGCGCGCATTCCCTATCCGTCACCACGACCAGGCAAGCGAGATTATACATCATTATTCCCTATATTCTGGTCCTCGGGATTGTCACACATCTCATGCGGACATCGTGGGGTTTCCCCATTGATCGATGGATCAGCTTCCTCGGATTCATCCAGATGGAGCCGGCACACTTTCCGCAGTATCTGTCCCTTTTTGTTTTGGGTATTCTTGCCTACCGGTGGTCTTTTTTAGATTCAATCACCACGCCCCGTAATATGCTCTGGTTTCTGCCCGGTGTCGGCATTTTCGTTGTCACTGTAGTACAAATCTATACCACCGGTCACGGACAGGCATTCTTTATGTGGGATTACCGGGAGGCATTACTCTGTGTCGGCGTCTGTATCGGACTCCTTGCCCTTTTCAAAACTTTTTTTAACCGAACCGAACGTCTTATGCAGCTGCTCTCGGAGAATACATTTGGGACATACGTCGTACATGTACCGGTAGTCGTTGCGCTTCAGTACGCTTTTGATCCTGTACGGGCGGGAGCCTTTACTCTTTTCGCCGTTGTATCGTTTCTGTCAATACCCGGAGCATTCCTGGTATCGATCCTTTTAAGGCTCATTCCCGGAGTGAAACGGGTTTTGTAAATGGTGATGATAAAGTGAACCAAACAATCTGTTATTCCGCCGGGGCGATGGCACTCCCAGTGAACTCCGTCGTGTGAAACCGGTGGAAAACTGACTTGACATGGAAGAAATATCTACCGTATTCTTTTTTGAAAAATCGGATTCTTATCGATGGATACTGGCTTGTATTTTACCAACGCTCATCGTTTAAGGATCCGGGAAAGGGCCAGTGGGATATATGATACTCTGCAAAAGAATTACAATGTATCTTTCTTTGTCGGCCCTGTTCATTGCCCTGATGATTGTAGTTCCGGCAGCGGCGGAGGCATCCGGCACACTCGTCCCCGATGACATTCTCCGGATGGAAGTCCCGGGCCATTTCACTCTCTCGCCGGATGGCAGGAACCTTGTGTACATTAAAACTCTGGGGACGGATCTTAATCCCCCGCAGGGTAACGGGACCCTGATGCATATCGATGTGAGAACCGGAAAAGAAATTTCAATCTCCAGCCCTTCGGAGTCGGTCACATCCTATGCCCTTTCCCCTGACGGTTACCGTGTCGCGTATGCTTCGGTACCGCGCAAGGGAGGGACAGCAGCCCTTACTCTTGCCAACCTGTCTGACAGGAGCACGACCGGCCTGAAAAATGTCACCGATGAACTTTCTCAGGGTTTTTTATGGCTGGGAACTGAGCGGCTCATCTATCTCGGCGCGCCGGATGGCGCCGCTCATCCCTCCGGCCCAGGCGATGTGATTGTTGTCGACGGGCGGCCGCAGCCGGTTATCCTGAAAACGTATTCATTGAAGGACGGGACGACAGCTCCTCTGACGACGAACAACGATGTCATCACCATCTGGGCGCCATCGCCGGATGGAAAGTTTGTTTTGTACAAAGCGGCGCCGGACCCCGAGTCATGGCAAAAGGGGGCCGCATTCCGATACGTCATTTTCGATACCCGCACCGGGAAGGAGAAGGAACTCTTTACGCTTGTAGAGGGGTACCAGGACACCAATCAGTTTGCCTGGGCACCCGACAGTTCCGTGGTCTACATCGAGCGGATGCATAACGGCGGGTTGCGCTATCCGGTCGAATATACATCGGAACTGCTGGCATATTTCCCGGTTGCCGGAGTCTTGGAGGAAGTTCCGCTCAACTGGGATCGCGGTCTGCTTATCGATCTTTTTAACAGTGACGTTGAGATCAATCCGTACAATGGGGGTGTTTATCTCCTTCTCGCTGACGGTACCAACCCGCAGCTTGCCCGTGTGTCAAGAAAAGGCAACGGCTGGCGGGTGGCCCTGCTTAAGGGAAAACATCAGGGGAATATCTTTGCGGTTGAAAGCGACAGGTCCGGCAAAATTCTTGCCTACGAATATAATTCGGCTGCAGTTCCACCCCAGGTCTTCAAGGCGAAAGTGGATAAAGGGTTGATCAAAGATCCGCAGCAGCTGACGGACCTGAACCGCAACCTGCTGGCAAAGCCTCTCGGCTCTGCTGAAGTAACCGAGTGGAAAGGGGCAAGAGGCGACACGATCCGGGGGGTAGTCCGGTACCCACCGGGATATGTTAAGGGAAAGCACTACCCCCTGGTGCTGGTTATCCACGGCGGGCCGACCTACACTGATTTTGACAGTTGGCGGGACACATGGGAGTTTCCGTACCACCTTATTACGGACAAGGGCGTCGTCACGCTCTCGGTCAACTATCACGGCAGCACTAACTTCGGCTTTGATTTCGCGAAGTCCATCGAGGGAGGGCAGTATTATACCCTGCCCATCGCCGATCTCGAGACGGGGATCGATCACCTTGCAGGCCGGGGAATCATCGACCGTTCACGC
Organism: Deltaproteobacteria bacterium; assembly: GCA_016936905.1. GTDB lineage: Bacteria > Desulfobacterota > Syntrophia > Syntrophales > UBA6807 > DSDU01. The sequence goes on from JAFGWZ010000026.1 coordinate 6,486, forward strand.
GTGGGTGTGACCGGCTGGTCGAACGGCGGGATCCTCACGCTCGCCCTGATAACAAGAAATCCTTCGCTGAAGGCGGCGGTTGCGGGGGCGGGGACCGTCGATGAGCATTCCCAGGTTGCCAATACCAACGGTATCGTCATGGATAAGATGTACTACAAAGCAAGCCCCTATCAGGATCCGAAGGCGTTTATAGATATACTCCCGATATACAAAGCGGATGCGGTCAGAACACCGCTTCTCATGATGATCGGTTCGGATGATAATGCGGTGGTGCCGGCCAGTGCATGGGTTACCTACCGCGCTTATAAAGAGGGCAGTAAGGCCCCCGTGAGGTTCATAATATTCAAAGGTCAGCCGCACCACATGAAGACCTGCGGAGACCAGCTCCGCAAGGTGCAGGAGGAACTGGACTGGCTTGACCGTTATCTCTTGAAGAACTGATCTTTTAACGTAAAAGCATACCTCGCCTTGCCGTACCCGGGTCTGGGCCGTTTTTCTGTACTGAGTTGTATTACGCTGTGCTTCATGCTGTCAGGTGAGGAATCTTCAGATTTCAAGAAAGTGAGAGATACCATATGAACGACCATAAAAAGCACCCGATATCGTTTACGGAAGTCCTCAAGGCCAGAAGCATCGTGTATGAATACCTGAAACCGACACACCTTACGCACTATGAAAATTTATCGTCCCTGTTAAATGCCGAGGTCTTCGTTAAACACGAGAATCATAATCCGACCGGTTCATTCAAGATCCGTGGCGGTGTCAATCTGATGAATCACCTGAAAAGGTCCGGAGTTGAAGGAGTGATTACATTTTCAACGGGAAACCATGGTATTTCCATCGGCCAGTCCGCCGCATGGTTTGGGCTTAATGCTACGGTCGTTGTTCCGGAAAAAAATAACCCTATTAAAAATAGGAGCATACAATCAACGGGCGCGACACTCATCGAGGGCGGAAGAACGTTTGAAGAGGCTTCAGCTGTTGTCGCCGAGCTGATGCGTGAAAAGGATATTTACTACGCTCATCCGGCCGATGAGCCACACCTGATCAACGGTGTCGGGACCGAATTCATTGAGATTTTAGAAGAATGCCCTGACCTGGATGCCGTTATCGTGCCGATCGGCGCCGGAAGTGAGGCCTCTGCCGCGACGGTTGTATTGAAAACGATCAATCCTGACATTCAGATTTTTGCAGTCCAGGCGGAACGTTCAAGCGCCGCTTTTCAGTCATGGAAATCCAGAAAGATAGTATCGTCAGAAAACACCACATTTGCGGGTGGGTTTGCTACCGGAACCGCATATGAGACTCCATTCAAAATATACAAAGACAACTTGACAGACTTCGTTCTTTTATCGGAAGAAGAAATTTATGAGGGAATCGCGCTGGCCGCGTATTACACGCATAATCTCCTTGAAGGCGCAGGTGCCTCAACTATTATGGCGGCAATCAGACTCAAAGATCGGCTGAAAGGTAAAAAGGTGGCGCTTCAATTCAGCGGCTGTAACGCGTCACCTGATGAAATACACACGGCATACGCTCTTCATGCATTTAGTGAAGGTGTGAAAATCTGACAGGGTGCTCCGCGCGGACGGCGATTCCGCCCTGCCGGTTATGGCCACGTTAGAATCTAATCTGATCGGGAAAGTGAGTAAAAATGACGAAGAAACAGTTGGCATCGATGATGGAGTGGATTCGGCCCGTTGGAATCTGTCTCGCTATCTTTTTTCCCTATTACCTGGGCGGGGACGAGGTATCACGGTTTCATATTATGGGGCCGTTCATCGTTATGCTCATGTGCGGGACAGTGGCCTTCGAATCCCTTGTTCTGGGAGAAATAGCCTCTGAAAAGATCGGGTACGCGGCCAATCGCGCGTATCAGATTCAATCGGGCCTTGCCAATGCCGCGATGGCCGTGACGGCCCTGCTTGTTTATGTATTGGATTGGGGGCGGTACGCCGATTCTACCATCGTCACCGCAATGCTGCTGTTCTTTACCTTTTCAGCCGCAAACCATACCGCCACTGCAATCAGGGAACACAACATGAAGCCGGTCAACCTGATGCGTCCTGTCTGGACATTGCTCTTGATTCTTCTTCTGATTCCCCACATGTTCCAGGCGCTCAATCAATAAGCGTCACATGGAGGGCAGGGAACCGGGACCGAACCGATCATCGGGGCGGACATCTGAGCATGCCCGTGGCGTTCACTTACAGGTCCCCGCTGGCGGTGGTCTGCTCTCTATTTGGAGAAATAAGGAGGAAGAAGGTGGCAGACTATGTATTAGTCCCGGGAGGCAGTATCTCAACAGATACGTGGAACAGGCTCACCAATCGAAACGAATATCCTGACGGAGAATATCTTGGCGGGAAGTACTGGAAGTATATTGCCGCCGGCCTTGAAAAAAGGGGGCATCGTGTCTGTGCCCCGACGCTTAAAGATGAAAATGTCAACAACCTGTCGGACCATATAGATCAGGTCTGTTCTATGATACTGACGGCGGACTTGAAGAACGTTATATTAGTTGGACACAGTTATGGAGGAATGGTAGTAACGGGGGTCGCGGACAGAATGCCGGAAAGAATCGAGATGCTGGTCTATCTCGACGCGGATTTCCCTGATCCCGGACAATCACTGTTTGATATCCTGGAAGCGGCTGGATTTAATCCTGTGGAAGTTGTGGAGGGGGATCCGGTTGCGTACACGGAGAAACTCTTTTACAACCCCGAAAATCTGAAACCGTTGTCCAAGGCATATATTGTATGTACCGAGAGTGAATTCCGCCCGGCGACAGATCTCATGGTACAACAAATTGATTTTGATGACAGAAACTGGAATTACTTTGAGCTTCCGACAAACCATTTTCCGCAGGCCACAATGCCTGATGAACTAACGGAGCTGTTTCTGGGGTTTGAAAAATTGAGGGGTTTTCAGGGGAACGAAACAAGATAACGTATAGATGCGGTGATGGAATAGATATTCTAAAATAGGAGGATAAGGAGGAATAGAATGAAACGAGAGATTAAAATTATGCCATGCCTCGACATGCAAAACGGACGTGTCGTTAAAGGTGTCCATTTCGTGGATATCCGCGATGCCGGAGACCCCGTCGAATCCGCGAAGGCGTATTGCGCCGCCGGTGCCGATGAACTGGCGCTGCTGGATATCACGGCAACCGTGGAAGGAAGAGCCACCATGATTGACGTTGTTAAACGCGTCGCCAAAGTTACGACCGTGCCGTTTACCGTCGGAGGGGGGATATCCGATATAAAGACGGCGGAAATGGTGCTCTCCGCGGGTGCGAACAAGGTGTCGGTCAGCAGTGCCGCCTTCCGGAAGCCCGCACTGGTAGAGGAAATGGTTAAAGTGTTCGGGGCGGATACGGTAACGGTTGCCATCGATGTCGACCAGAACGAAGCCATGCCCTCAGGCTACGAGGTCTATATTGACGGGGGAAGGACGGCCACCGGCGCCGACGCGATAGAATGGGCAAAACGCGTCGACGGATATGGTGTTCCCGTAATTCTGCCGACCAGCAAAGCGGGCGACGGCGTGCAGACCGGGTATGATCTTCCGGTTATCAAGGCGATAAAAGACGCGGTCTCTGCTGAAGTGGTGGCCTCCGGCGGCGCGGGGAAATTGGAGCATTTCTATGAGGCGATCGAAGCGGGCGCGACGGTTCTGCTTGCCGCTTCCGTGTTCCATTTTGGACTCATCGGCATCGGAGAATTGAAGGAATACCTGCGAGGCCGAGGCATAAAGGTCCGCTGAAGTGTCAAGAGGAGGGTTCAAGGGTGAGTCGATCAGGGATCCCCATTTTTAATGGGAGAGACTGTAACGACTTCCCGATAGATCAGGTCCTCTTATCTGATAGATTCATTGCGGTATATATAAAAAATGCCATTACCGAAAAATATTTGGGGTTCTTTTAACAATCGCCGTCTTTTTGCGATTACTACATCTCTGCCTTTTCGGTGCCGAACAGGTGGACAGGGGGCAGAAAATCAGGGAGGTTCTGGCTATCCGTCGATATGAATGACAAGGGGGAGATAGATGTCCTCACGACCCCTCTGCAGCCGGGTATTGATGAAATCCGTTTCAGAAAAGCCGGCAAGGAAGGTCAGGGGGAATCACGATAACAGCGTGACCACAGTAAGTGATACTTTGGAAGAATAAAGGAGCGGCAATGAATACAAAGACAAAGATAGGAATCATCATCTGCGATCGCTACCGCCGTTGTGCCGGTGGTAAATGCCTGAGATCGATGAAGAACAGGGAAGGGGCTTTCAGCATATATAAGGACACCGAGGCTGAATTGGTTGGTTTTACAACGTGCGATGGATGCCCCGGCGGCAACGTGGAATATGCAGGCGAAGAAATGGTGAAGAATGGGGCGGAAGTTATTCATTTAGCGACCGGCCTGGTCGTTGGTTATCCTCCCTGTCCGTATATAAATACGTTCAAGGCCTTTCTTGAAAAACGCTATGGCGTCAAGGTCGTAGTGGGCACGCACCCTATACCAAAAAAATATCTCGAGATGCACACTCATCTTGGAACGTGGGAAGATCCTGCCTGGAAGACACTTATCGAGCCGACCATGTCGGATGAAGAGACACGTGCACGTTACGATTAGGCCTATCGAAAGCCAAAGAATCGTGATATTTCGGCCTCGAGAAAGACCACGTTGGCAAATTCCTCTCCGGGTTCGGCCTGGAACTGACGGACCACCAGGACGGTCACGGGCTCGAGCGGATCTATTTCAGGGAACCGCCCGGCCGCGCCGCAGGCCTTATCAACGAAA
>JAFGWZ010000224.1 GCA_016936905.1 Deltaproteobacteria bacterium
CGTCTTCTATGAGATCGGTAACCTTTTTGATGAAGGTTTGGTCCTTCAGTATCATAAAGTGAGCTGTAAAAATAAGCGAGGCGCTCTCGGGAAGGCGTTGGGAGACATTTTCCTGAAGAACTCCCAGTTGCTCAATGGTCATGTCAATCGCGCGGTGAACATCATCAACAGTACCACCAGGGTCGGAACGGGGGTCACCGACGAGGAAAGGGCTGTGTTTCTCCCCGAGGATATGCGATGGGGCATAGGCATACCCATCGACAGCGCCCTTCCCTTTTACGAATCGTAAACGTTCAATGATCTCCTCTTCTGAAGGTTTCTCGATCTCTCTCTCAAGATCCATGAGAAGCCGGGCGTTTTCTATCGCTCCGGCAAGTTGCGCCGCGATGGCGCGAAGGGCCATCACATCAATTTCACTGAAGTAATCGATCTTTTCATGCTGGACAGCGATGACCCCTATCTTCTCAACACCCCGCTGTATCGGCACGGCAAGAAACGATTCGTACCGATCCTCATCAGCTTCTTCGAAATACTTAAACCGGGGATTCCGGCTTCCCGATTTCTCTCGAATCGGCTGAAGGCGTTCCATGACGGTCCCCACCAGCCCTTCTCCCAGCTTCATGCGGATGTTTCCCACCGCAGAGGGGTTCAACCCCACCGTCGCTTTTAATACAAGTTCCTTTGTTCCCTCATCGAACAGATATATGGAACAGACGTCCGCATCAAGATGGCGGGAAACCACCTCAACGGTACGGTGAAGAAAATGGCCGATATTGTCACTTCCCGTCAAAATGGTCGCTAGTTCGCTGATATCATATAGCAGATTGAAATGGTTTCGTTCCTCTTTTGTATCCATCCTCGTCGATCCTGACCCTTATGTCCTTCACTGCCGGCACAGCGTAAGGGCCGTTTCTGAATACGGCACTGGCAACTTTCCTTGGTGGAATGGCACCGCCGCTGATCATACCCGCATATTACGAAACTACGATATCATATCAGATGTATCTGTCGAAATAAATGTGAAGTTCGGATGAACGGTGTCGAACGGATAAAGATATAACGCCGGGGCTCGTGACGGCATGTAATTCGATGACTACTGAAGGTGACAATGTCGGTCCAGGTGACAGTAACCGGCGGGGGTCTGTAATGTGTCAAACGGGAAAACACCCCGTGAAGACAAACATAAGCGTCACGTTGCTCATAATCGGTCGCACACCGCTATTCCTCAATCTCCAGAATCGTCACGGGAACCGGCGCCTTGCTCTTAAAATAATCCGCATCGCTGAGCGAACCGATCCCCCGCCCGACATGCATGGGAATCGCCATCTGAGGTGACAGAGCTGACACGGCCTCGACGGCTTCATCAGCGGTCATCACATAGGTGCCGCTCACCGGTACCAGGACGATATCAGCTTCAATCGTTTTCATCTCTGTAATGAAATCCGAGTCCCCTGTATGGTAGATCCGCCTGCCCCCCACGGTAAGGACAAATCCCACATACCCCGATTCTCGGGGGTGAAAATGAACACCGGGACTCCTGTACTTATTAACATTGTATGAAGGTACAACCCGAAGGGATACCCCTTTGACAACTGTTTCATCCCCTGGTCGCACAATCCGTATATCCCCTGAAAGATGTTCCGCCGCGGATTCAACGGTCACAATCACCGTATTTTCTTTCTGAATCTTTGCCACGTCCTCAGGAGAACAGTGATCGCCATGATCATGGGTGATGAGAATCAGGTCGGCTTTCAGAGGATTTCCTACCTGCCAGGGATCGATATAAATCACCAGCCCCTCTTCCTCGATCCGAAAGCTGTCGTGTCCCAGCCAGTGTATATTCGAGATCATGTCAGTCACCTCCTTGTAAACGTCTGAGACGGCGTTTGAAGGGGATGTTCAGGCGACACGTTGCTCGCAGGAATTCACCGGCTCTCCATTACCGATGACGCTGTATCCCGCTCACTGTGCCTTGCCTGGAGCGATTGGTATGGGATGGAGATTAACGCCTTCTCTTTTTATGCTTATGTTTCCTGATTTTCTTTCTTTTTTTCTTCTTGTCGTTCGCCATAGGTTGTACCGATACCTCCACCCTTTCATTATCCAAAAGTCATTCTATTTATAACAGCGCCGGTTTTATACACGTATTCTCCGGCAATTGCAAGCCAATGCGATGCGCCATCCCCTGATTTATTTTATTTCAGCCCCGGCGGATTTAAAACTCCCGAACATTCATCGACATTGGATTGCGCTGTGTTGACGATATTGTCCTTTTCAGTCAAGGTGTTTCCGTACCTCATTGAGGAGCGGGCCTTCCATGAGACACAGGCGTATTGTTGCCAGGGATGATCGGGGATATTCTTTATAATAGTCATTCACGGCGTTGATGTACGACCGGGCGCAGATGTAATGGGGAACCGAAAAGATACCCGAACTGATGCCGGGAAATGACAGCGAGAACCAACCATTTTCGTGTGCCCTGGAAAATGCGGACATCAAAGCCCGCATGAGATTCCCTTCTTCGTCTCCCTCACCCATCCGGGGACCAACTGCATGAATAACTCCTTTGAAGGGGAGATCTCCCGCCGTTGTTACCACCGCGCTGCCAACGGGAATGATACCCTGCCGCCTGACAATCTCATCGCCTTCTTCGACAAGGCGACGTCCCGCTTTATTCGCTATCGCGGCGGCCACACCACCGCCATGGGCCAGCATGCCGTTTGCGGCGTTAACGATACAATCAACGGGCTCTGCGAGAAGATCATGAACAACGACGACGAATTCCCGATTTTCCGGATATTCGATTCGTTTTATAACAGTACCGGCCATGATTCACCTCCTGTTGATCCCGAAAGTCTGCAAGCATACTGTTTTCCATATCATAAACCACAATCTTTCACCAGCCCCCCCTTTTTCAAGTACGCCGGGATAAAAGAAGCCATCTCCGGGCAGTTCGCAAAGATGTGATTGTTTTATTTGAAATATAATGTTACATAACAGCAAGTTAATTTGGGGGGGGGGACGTTTCTCGTACACAATGAAAATGCCCGGTAGATCGAAAAAAAGGTTCGTCATCATAGTCGCCGTTGTCTTCCTGTTTCTTTTTCTTGTCTTTTCTATCCTTGGTTTTGCCACTCAACAGGTAGTTCTTCTTCTGGCATCACCCAATCACAGGACCATCCAGACAGATTTCAACACCGCAGCCGGGACAGACGCCATGATGGAAATGCCCCTGAAGGAATCCGTCATTACAACAACGTACACGGTGCGTCGAGGCGACACGTTCATCGACCTCCTGCTGGGGGGCCAGGACGTGGAAACCGACGACGCATATGCAATTCTCTCCGCTGTAAGAAAAGCGTACAATCCCCGCGACCTCAGGCCCGGCCAGGAAATTACTTTGCTTTACGACCGTCAGTCACACAATCAACAACAGGTAAACTTTCGCGGAATCATGTTCCATGTTGATGAAAAAAGCGATATCGTCATACTGCGGAATGACCGGAACGAATATGACATCAACACCGTTCAACGACAGGTTGTAACGCAGTATGCCCGTTCCGACGGAATGATTGAGACATCACTCTATGAAGCCGCTCTTCAATCGGGACTCCCCCCGGAAGTTCTCATGGACATGACTCACCTCTTTTCCTTTGACGTGGACTTCCAGCGGGATATCCGCCCCGATGATCGGTTCGAGGTTGTCTATGAACGGCACTTTAACGATCATGGCGACGTGATCCGAGAGGGGCCCATACTGTATGCCTCCCTGACCGTGAACAATGATGTTCTCCGCGTTTACCGGCACATCACAGGCGATGGAGAAGCGGATTACTTCGACGAACAGGGACAGACCGTCCGAAAGACATTGCTGAAGACACCTATCGACGGCGCCAGGCTCACGTCACGGTACGGCATGCGGCGGCACCCTGTCATGGGATATAGTAAAATGCACAAGGGTCTAGACTTTGCTGCTCCCAGGGGTACACCGATCATGGCATCGGGAGATGGAACGATTATTCATGCCGGGGAAAAGGGAACATATGGAAAATTTATTCTCATCAGGCATGCCAACCGGTACTCGACGGCATACGCCCATCTCAGGGCCTATTCACGGGGGGTGAAGGCAGGAAAGCGGGTCAAGCAAGGAGAAATCATCGGTTATGTCGGCGCCACCGGGATGGCAACCGGCCCGCATCTCCACTACGAAGTGCGCC
>JAFGWZ010000225.1 GCA_016936905.1 Deltaproteobacteria bacterium
AGCGACGAGGAATCTTAATAGTATCAATATATTCAAGATTTCTCCCTTCGGTCGAAATGACATATGCCGACATTGTGCAAAACTTTCCTCCTGATTCGGCCGTGGCGACGAACGTCGTGCTGTCCCGTGACTCCTCACAGTCGAGGTGAGCCGAGAAATGAAAAAAGACATCTATCCCCTGTCACAGTTCAAGCATCTGGTGAGGCGGGTCGATCAGACAACGCTGTTGCAGAAATACCGCCGATGGACCGGTAACGACGACACGGACCACCACTATCATATCGCTGTTCCCGACGATGATGACCCGCTGCACATCAACCTGTTCTGGAGGCGGGGCAGCTCCGCACCCGTGGAGTTTGTCGGGACATACATCCTGAATGTCAAAAGGCTCCTGTCGGAGGGCTATGTAAGGGAAGACGGCATGAACAAAGTTCGCGTCAGGATCTGTCACAGCGATGACCACCTTCTCTATCTCCAGACCAGATCGGGCAAGCCCGCACTGGCAATCGGCCGGCTTCCTCAACCGTGACGGTGCCGTTGAATGCCGTCCCGCTGTCCAGGGTGAAAGACTGTGAAGGGTGCGCGGGGCAGAGTAACGGTCTGTCGCCCAAACGATAATTCATTTTAAAGGAGTCTATGAAGTTCGAACAATACGGGATTTCCGAAGAAATAAAAAAGAATCTGGGGGGGCTCGGCTTCAAGCGGCCCACGGATATACAATTCAAAGCGATCCCGTCGATAATGAATGGTGAGGATGTGCTCGCCATCGCCCAGACGGGAACGGGCAAAACAGCCGCCTTTGCCATTCCCGTTATCGACAGGATTCACCGTGAAAAAAAGAGCAAACGGTCGACGGGCATTCAATGTGTCGTTATGGTTCCGACCCGCGAGCTGGCTCAGCAGATCGGCGGTGTCTTCAAAACTCTCGCCCGCCACACGCGGGTAAAGGTTTTTTCCCTTCATGGAGGCATCGAGCAGGATGCTCAGGTGAAGAAGCTCCAGTCGGGAATAGATGTCCTGGTCGCCACGCCGGGGCGTATGTTCGATCTGGTCAATCAGGGGCATGTCAATCTCGGGAGCGTTGCCGTTCTGGTAATCGATGAAGCGGACCGCATGCTTGATGCGGGATTCGCGGCGGATATCACATATATAAAGAAGATGCTGACGCGGAAACATCAGACGCTTTTTTTCTCCGCTACCATCAATAAGGAAATCAAGAAGCTCGCCTATTCGCACGTGAAAAGTTCGGCCATCAGGATTCAACTCTCTCCCGAAGATCCCGTCTCGAAGAACGTGTCTCACTTCGTCATGTTTGTGGAAATGGATGACAAGCGGTATTTCCTGGAGAAATTCATCAAGGACAATCCCGATAGCAAGGTTATCGTATTTGTCAGGACCCGGGTCCGGGCGGAACGGGTGGCAAAAGCCATGGAACGGAGTGCCATACGTTCCATGACGATTCACGGGGAAAAGGAGCAGCATGAGAGAACAGAAGTGATGCGGAATTTCAGGGAAGGCGATGGCACCGTCTTGATCGCGACGGATGTGAGCGCCCGGGGTATTGATATCCCCGATGTGGATTATGTGGTTAATTACGATCTGCCGGAAGATCCGGAGACCTATGTCCACAGAGTGGGGAGGACCGGACGGGGCGTCAGGCGGGGGGTCGCCGTTTCTCTGTGCAGCAGGGACGAGAAAGAACGCCTTTACGAGATCGAACAGCTGTTGAAAAAGGAGATAGAGGTCATAAAGATCGGGAAGCGGGATTATGCCAGGACGATCGATCCCCACCGGGAGGAAGGCGTTCGGGCATTGATCGACGATTATGAAAACCGTCGGAGAAAAAGGCCGGGGAAACGCCGCACCGGCGGTATGTCATGACGCAATGGCACCTCTATATCATCAGATGCGATGACCGGTATTTATACACCGGGATCAGTACGGATGTGGAGCGACGGGTGGCTGAACACATGGCGGGCAAAGGGAAAGCAGCGGCATGCACACGGCCCTTTTCGTCGATTGTGCTTGTGTACCAGGTATCCGTGGGAGACAGGAGCACGGCGGCGAAGATCGAATATAGAATCAAAAAGCTTCTGAAGAGGGATAAGGAGGTCATTGTGTCGAGCCGGTTCGAAAGAGACGAACTGATGCGGTTCGTCGGTCTCCCCGCACCCGACACGGGGGTGTTGATGGATGGTCAATGATGTCATTGTTATCAATGAAAGGAGAACGCGACATGATAGGAAAACTGTCCGATAAGGTTCTGAAGGCCGTTCTGGAAACGCTGCCGATTGAATTTTCCGTTGTCGACGAGAATGACAAGGTTCTCGCGTGGAACAGGCACGGGACGAGGATATTCAAAAGGCCCGAAGCGGTTATCGGGCGGGATGTGCACGACTGCCATCCAAAGAAAAGCGTCGACAAAGTGGAAACGATACTCCGGAAAATGAAAGAGGGGACCCGTGACAAGGCGCGGTTCTGGATCGACCTGAGTATCGGGCCCAACAAGGAAAAGCAGAAAGTCATGATCGAATACTACGCCCTGCGGGATGCAGACGGCACCTATCTCGGGTGCCTCGAGGCGTCCCAGAATATTCATGACATTCAGCAGCTCTCCGGGGAGAGACGCCTGCTCGATTGAATCTGCTCGATGTAGGTGCCGGCGGCAGCCTTACGCTCTCCGCCCGCGGCGGGAAAGGGTTGTGGGGAAAGCAGCAGATGGGCGTTTGGGGGCAGTCTCTTTACAGTAGTTCCGCTATCCGGCTGATCGCCTGGTCGATTTC
>JAFGWZ010000226.1 GCA_016936905.1 Deltaproteobacteria bacterium
ACGCCCGGTCCAAGCCTGTCGGTCCGTCTGAATGCGAGGAGAGGGGACTATGAGCCTGCTGTCGGGAATGGTATACAATGTCAAAGGTTTGTGGCTGGGCATCCGAACGCCCCGGCTGCTTCTCCTGGGATTTCTGCGGTTTGCCGTCGTGGCCGTTTTCACCATAGGACTGTCCGGGTTGATCCTGGCCAGGCATGGGGACATCATGACCCTGTTGTGGCAGCAGCCTGAAAGCCCGTGGATCGAGTGGATATGGCATGTGGCCTCATGGCTGCTTTCCCTTTTGTTGGTGGGCATTTCAGCGGTTGTGGCATACCTTCTTGCCCAGGTTCTCTTTGCGGTCTTCATCATGGACCTCATGTCCCGCATCACCGAGCGTATGGTTACCGGGCAGCCACCGGCGGCTCCGCAGGCTTCAATCATCAGCCAGATGGGCTTTCTGGTCCGCCAGGAAATTCCCCGAAACATCATACCGGTTATTCTCACGCTGATGATTATTATTCTGGGGTGGCTCACACCCCTGGGACCGTTCCTCACCGCCGCGGGACCCATGGTGGCGGCGGTATTTCTCGCATGGGACAATACCGACCTCATCCCCGCCCGCGCCCTCCAGCCCTTCGGCGAGCGTTTCAGGACCCTGAGAAAGACCCTGCTGTTCCATCTGGGCTTTGGGTTGCCCTTTCTCATTCCCGTGCTGAACCTTCTGTTCCTCAGCTTTGCGCCGGTGGGAGCCACCCTGTATCACCTGGACCGGGTAAGACAACCGCCTCGGTAGTCGGCGAAAAAATGGTATAAATATGCACGAGTTCGTGATAAGTGTCACGCATGATTAAGAAAGTTGTTCACAAAAGCAATCTTCAAAGTCCCCGATGTGCGCCGGATGATCTCTCGTACTGGTTGAGTCGTCCTGAGGAAGAACGCGTTGCAACCGTCGATTATCTGAGAAAGCAATATTATGGAAGTACAGGACGACTTCAAAGAGTTGCTCGAGTTATTCAACGGGCATAACGTCGAATACATGATTGTAGAGGCTTATGCCCTCGCATATCATGGATTCCCATGTATTTTCTGGGCCGGGAACAATTCATAATCAATAAACGGGCAATGGGCCGGAAAAAAGATCTGGCGGATCTTGAAGCACGTGGTGAAGAATGATCCAGAGTCGACACCAAACGGGTCGTTGCCCAAACACACATTTATTTGAGCCGTCTTCATAAGAAGGTCAAGGGCAAAAGGCTCAAGGCGCAGGTCGAGTTTTGGAATTGCCTGAAGCACGCTGTAGATTTATCAAAAAGATCCATAGGCCCAGTGAAAACGAATGTGGGCAAGGGCTCGTAAACTATCCACTAATGGGTTGCGGAATGACAATAATCATTGCTGCAACTGGTGGAGCCTGAAGTAAAATCCTTTTTGTTCCATCAGTTCACGGTGGGTTCCCGATTCTATAATCCTGTGTCTGTTGAGAACGAAGATCCTGTCGGCGGTCCGGGCGGTGGAAAGACGGTGAGCAACGATGATCGACGTTCTGTTGCTCATCAGCTTGGCAAGGGCCGCCTGAACCTTTTGCTCAGTTTCCGAATCGATATACGACGTGGCCTCGTCGAGCAGGATGAGATCGGGATCGCGGGCGAAGGCCCGGGCGATGGAGATGAGCTGACGCTCACCGCTCGATACGGATGCCCCACCTTCCGCCAGTTCCGTGTCAACCCCCTTCGGTAATTTGTCGATCAATGATCTGCAGTTCGACGCGGATATGATACGGTCAAGGTCGGCGTCCGATATATGGTTGCTGCCGTTGACGATATTGTCGCGGATCGTTCCGGAGAAAAGGAAAGGATCCTGGGTAACCAGGGCGATTTTCGATCGCAGCCCGGCGATATCGACGGTCCGAATGTCCTGCCCGTTGACGAGAATCCTGCCTGACTGGGGTTCATAAAAACGAGTCAGCAGGTTGATCAGCGTTGTCTTGCCCGATCCGGTGGGGCCGACGAATGCAACCGTTTCTCCCTGATGAATGTGCAGGGAGACATTTGCAAGGACCGTTTCCCCGGTGACATAACTGAATGAAACGTTATCCATGACGATGTCGTCGATTTTCTCAGGAAGGCCGGGCTCATCGACGGCCCGGGGTTCCCGTTCTTTGTTATTGATAATCTGATAGATCCGCTCGGCAGATGCCAGGGCGTTCTGCGTGATGTTGTATTTTTCGGCGATGTCTCTGAGGGGACGGAAAAACATTCTCATGTAGGCGATAAAGGCAACCAGGGCGCCGAGGCTGATGGTCTGCCCGAGAACACGCCCACCGCCGTAAAAGATCACCAGCGCCGTGGCGGCGGCCCCCAATAATTCGATAATGGGCATGAAGACGGCATAGACATGAATCTGCCGCATCCCCGCCTGGTAGTATTCATGATTCAATTCCTCGAATCGGTGGTAGTTCTCCTCCTCCTGCCTGAAGAGCTGGATGACGGTGATTCCCCCTATGGTTTCTGAAAAGCGGGTGTTGATGTCGGCGATTTTCACCCGCAGGGTCCGGTAGATATCCCGGGCCTTTACGGCGAAGTGAATCGCCGCGTAGACCACAAGAGGGAGGATCGCAAAGGTGATCGCTGTCAGCTGCCAGTTGATGATGATGAGAACGACGGTGATTCCCGCGAGCAGAAAGACATCCTTGAATATGAATGCGATGACCGACGTGACCAGTTCGTTCATGTTCTGCGTGTCGTTGGTTACACGGGTAACGAGGCGGCCGACGGGATTGCGGGTAAAGAATGCCACGGCCATTCCCTGGATATGGTCGAAAAGCCTGATTCTCAAATCGTGCATGATCATCTGCCCCGTGTATTCCATGATCATGACCTGCCCGAAATTGAAAACAAAGTTCGCGCCGATCAGCGCAAGGAACAGCAGGGTGATGACCGTGACGCCGGCCAGGTCGCCCCGGCGCAGCACGAGGATGTCTTTTTTGTCGAGATTGGACAGGTCGTCGAAACGAATCAGGGCATATGAACCGTCGTAGGTAAAAAGCCGGGAATAGCGTCGAACAATATCGCCGTTCAGGTCTTCCGTCATGTCAACCTTGAGGTACCGCGTTTCCCCATCGCCGGCGGTTCCGGCGGAGACAACCGTTGTTTCCATTTTCGGCACGATATATCGATCGATGGCGATCTTGGTGATATAGGGGAGTGCCAGATCGAACACGGTGATGACGATCACAAGGACAATGGAGCAGGACAGAAGGAGCCGGTAGGGCTTTGTCAGGGGGTAGAGCCATTGCAGCAGTCTCAGGTCGTATGACCGGTCGAGCTGTTCTTCTTCGAAATAGGGGGAATTATCGACCATGAGGATACTCTTCCAGTGCCTGGAGGCGGAATGTGCGGGCGTAGTAGCCTCCTGTTTTCATCAACGTCTCATGTGTACCCGATTCAACGATGTGTCCGCCGTCGAGAACGATAATCATGTCCGCGGTCTGAACTGCGGAAAGCCGGTGGGAAACGATAATTGTCGTCGGCGATCCTTCCAGTGATTTCATCGATCTGATCAACGCGCCGCCCGTTTCCGAGTCGACCTGACTGACCGGATCGTCGAAGATGATGAGGGGTTTTTGCTGCACGATTGCCCTTGCCAGCGCGATGCGCTGCTTTTGTCCCCCTGACAGGATGACTCCTTTTTCTCCCACGATCGTTTCAGTACCGTGGGGGAATGATGCCACCGTTTCGGAGATCTGGGCGTCATTGATGGCCCTGTTCAGTTCCTCATCGGTGATGTCACTGTTACCGAAGGTTATGTTGTCGCGAATCGATCCGGCGAAGAGAAACGGTTCCTGGGGCACAAAGGCAATCCGGGACCTCAGATCGCGGAGATTCATCCGGCGAATATCCACGCCACCGAGGAGGATCATTCCCCCGGAGACATCGTAGACCCTCGGAATGAGTCTGAGCAAAGCGGTCTTGCCGCTGCCTGGGGGACCGACGATCCCCAGGGTCTCGCCCTGCTTGATCGAAAGGGTGATGCCGTCAAGAACCGGCGGCGACGCTGGATCGTATGAAAATGATACGTCGTGAAAGTCGAGGTCTCCTCCGGCGCTGTCCTGGACGAGCACGCCTGGAGGATCGTCGATCTCCCGCCGTGTTTCGAGAATCCTGTTGATTCTGTCGAGGGATGCCGTTCCCCGCTGGATCAGGTTGACCACCCACCCCATGGCCATCATCGGCCAGGTGAGAATGCCGAGATAGCTGATAAAAGCGACAAAATCTCCCGTCGAGATGGTCGCGGTGATGGTCTGACGGCCGCCCAGGTAGAGAATGATGGCGAGACTGATGTTGGAGAAGAGCATCATCATGGGGAAAAACGATCCGGTTATTCTGACCAGTCCGAGGTTCCGGTTCACATAGTCCCGGGACGCACTCTCCAGTCGCGCCGTTTCGTTTTGTTCCCTGGTGTACGCCTTGATAGTGCGGATGCCGGCGATCGCCTCCCGGACAACTTCCGTCATGCCGGCAAAGGAGGCCTGCACATCCTGGTAGAGTCGGTGCATCTTTCTGGTAAAAAAACGGGTACTGAAAACGATCAATGGCATGGGGATCAGCACAAACAGCGTCAGCGTCGTGTTGATGTACGCCATGAAACCGATCGCCGCGACTCCCAGCACCACAGCGTCGGTGAGGGCCACCATGCCCATGCCGCTTGCCATTCTGACATGCTGGATGTCATTGGTGGCATGGGCCATCAGTTCGCCTGTCTTCACTCTGTCAAAGTAGGGTGCCGACAGGGTCTGGATATGCCGGAAGAGCTGATTCCGAAGCCCTTCTTCAACCCGTCGCGACGTGCCGATGAGGCATCGCCGCCACACATACCGGAAGAGGGCCATCGCGACGGCGATGCTGATGATATATGACGCGTAGCCAAGCAGGCCGGTTACGTCGATGTGAAGGGTCGTCAGGTCATCGACGGCCCACTTGATGATTCGGGGAATAAAGAGCTGCAGAATATCAACGATGGTAAGGCAGAGGATTCCTGAGAGGATTACCCCCCTGTTTTCAAGGAGATACGGTTTTATAAGCTGTAACGATTTCATGAACGACTCGCAGCGGTATCGCCTGTGTGTTCCATGGCAGCTTTCGTATGAAACTTTCCCGAAGATTCTCGCCGCTCGAAGAGATTCCTTTAATCTGGACGCCCGTGGCTATAAACCGGTGGTGCTGTCGCCGGTTTCTATGCCGGGTTCAGTATCCTGATCTCGGTGCCGACGACGAGATCTTTAACCCTCGACCGGTATTCCTTCATATGCGGTGCCCCCAGATGAGTCTGCAGCGCTTCGATGCTCTCCCATTTTTCCATTATGGTAACAACGTCGTCTCGCACCAGTCGCTGCGCGGGAATGCCCGTGTCCACGTCTATTGCGGGACCGTACTCGATACATCCCGCTTCCTTGTGGACATGAGGAACGACCTTTCGAAATTCTTCCAGGAAATCAGATCGTTTCCCACCAACGACGTCAACCGTGGCTATCACGTAAATCATGAGGGATCCTCCTGTTTTCAATGTCTGGGTACTGCCGATTGGGGCCTTCTTCTTATGATGCTCTCCAGTATAAAGGATAGTCATTCGGAGGACAAGCGCGATGTGGGGGCGGATACAAAGAAGATTGACAGGCGTGATTAACTTTTTCACACATTGTTCACGGGCTGTTGCCCCTGTTTCCGCCCCGCGCCTTTCGCCCTTCGTCCGGAGCCTTCTTTAGATGAATGATTTGGCAACCGATGCAAAATGGTATATGTGGAATGATACTGCTGAGAGATGAGGCGACGAATACGCTATGGTCACCACTGATTTTACGATAACTGTCATCGGCGCAGGCGTTGTCGGGCTTGCCTGCGCGGAGGTGCTTTCTGCTCAATACAGCGGCGTGCTGGTGCTCGAAAAAAATCCGTCCTTCGGCCAGGAGACGAGCAGCCGCCACAGCGGCGTCATTCACGCGGGAATCTATTATCCCACAGGTCTGCTGAAGGCTGAGTCATGCAGAGACGGCAACAGACGTCTCTATGAGGTCTGCGGAGAGAGGGATATCCCCCATGAACGGATAGGGAAGCTTATCGTCGCTGTTACGGACGATGAAGAGGAAGACCTCTTCACGCTGAAAGACCGGGCGGAAAGAAACGGTGTAAACGACCTTGCCTTACTTTCGGAGCGCCAGGTTCGTTCCCTCGAACCGTATGTGAGCGCCAGGGCAGGCCTCTTTTCGCCGTCCACGGGAATCATCGACGCTCACAGCCTCATGAGGTCATTCTATATAACCGCCGTGTCGAATGACACCCTCATCGTTTTTAATTCTGCCGTGACGGATATCCACTATGACGGCCATGCCTACGACGTGGAGATTAATGGTGGTGACTATCGGTTTCGAACGGCAATTCTCATAAACAGCGCCGGCCTGCACGCCGACGGGATCGCCGCCCTCGCCGGGATCGATGTGGAGAAGGAAGGGTACCGTCTGAAATACTGCAAGGGCAATTATTTTTACGCGTCCCCCGCTCCGCCACTGAAACACCTGGTATATCCCGTACCGCAGCTGCGGAATGAGGGGCTGGGAATTCATGCGACCCTGGATCTGGGAGGGCGGGTGAAATTCGGCCCCGACACGGAATATATCGATGATCTGGACTACAGGGTGAACGAAAAGAGAAAGGAATCGTTTTTCCGGTCCATTGTCACGTATCTTCCCTCCGTGACGATCGATTCCCTTCACGCCGACACCTGCGGCATCAGACCGAAGCTCCAGGGGCCCGGTGACCCCTACCGGGATTTTGTCATAAAAGAGGAGCGCGATGGAGGCTTCCCCGGCCTGATCAATCTCATCGGCATCGAATCTCCCGGGCTGACCTCCTGCATTTCCATCGCCCATCGTGTGGCGTCACTGGTCGAGCGGTGCCGTGAAGGGGGCTGAGCCTTCTTGTAAACCACTGTGATGGGCCGTGCGGGTAAATCCTTTGAGTATTTGTGAGAGCCATACGGGAACCTCCCGTCAGTAAAGGGATTTTCCAGTGCATGTTAATCTTGATGGACTCGCAAATTCAAAATTCAGACGGCTGTGTAAAAAAGCCGAGATAAATCTCGAGGAATGAAGAGTACTTATGGTACGCCGCAGAGCGTGTCCTCGCGAAATCGGGGAAGAGATGCAGCGTAACGCAGGGATCGGACTTTTTCGAAGTCGTCAATCTTACCGGTAAAAATGCGGGGCAGGCAGGTCTTTTACCGTCACGAGGCCCGGCCGGGCGGCTACCACACCGGGGACGGAATTCACCAGAATTGCCGCCGTCGCCTGATCTCCCGCCACGCCTCCATCGATTCTCAGGCTGATGGTCGGGTTTCCCTCTATGCATATGGTATCGTGAGGATCATCATTGCCGACGTACATTCTCAGATCGAGGGAAATGATCTCCGCCGCCCCTTTAAATCCCTTGACGGTGTGCTTGATTCCGAGCACGTCACCGGGTTTGAGATCGAAATAGGCGGTCGACACCGCCTTCTCCGCCACCACAGGGTCGATGGCTTCATCAATCCTGTCAAAGGATATGCCGAGATAATGGGCGACAAACTGGAGCGATTCAACGAGTCCCACATGCCCCAGCAGTTTTTGAGAGACCTTTTCCCTGAAAACGTCGGGAGACAAACCGGCCCCCACTTTTTGCTGCAGGGGGAGACGTCTTGTTCCTGCATCGACAAACCGCTCCACTCTGACCGTTTTCACGTCCTGGCAGACCCCGGTAAGAAAGAGGGGAAGGGCGTCCATGATAAACCCGGGATTAACTCCCGTTCCCAGAACGGTTACCCCCTTTTCCCGGGCCGCCCTATCAAGGTCCTTTGCCAAGCCTTTATTCGCGGTAAAGGGGAACAACAACTCTTCGCTTGACGAGATGACGTTTATCCCTGCTTCGATTATTTCTTCCAGCTGGGAATAGATGGTTGTAATCCTCGAACCCGCCGTGTGAATGACGATGTCGGCAGTTTGAGCGGAAAAAAGGTCCTGTGCTCTATCGGTAACGGGTATCCCCAGTTCACGGCCAAGTCCCATAACTGCGCCCAGATCCCGTCCCGCTTTCTCTTTTGAAATGTCGACGGCTCCGACGATTTTCAGATTCTTTTTTGACAACACGAGTTTTGCCGTCTCCAGCCCGATGGGGCCGAGACCGTAATGGATGACGTTAATGGTTTGATCAATCATTGTAATACTATCTCCTGTCTCCTCAAATGTTGTACATGGTGACTCGTCATGATGATTTCAGTTCCCGCATTCTTCTTCTGCGCTGGGAAAAATACACAATCATCAATACGACAATACCCGAAATATCGGAATAAAGTTCAGGATAAAAAAGACATATGGTGGCAACACCGGTCAGCAGCCGCTCAACAGCAGTAGATCTGGAGGTTAAATAGCCGATAACCGTCGATCCGAGGGCAATAACGCCGACGATCAGCGTCACCACGACATGGGCGAACTTTACGTAATCAAATGCTATCGACCCGTCAAGAAGCGTGGGGAGCCACAGGACGATGGGGGCCGATACGATGATGAAGGGAATGGCGAATCCTGCCGAGGCCAGGCCGAACGCTGTAAATCCCGTTCGAAAGGGATTCGCGCCGGAGATCCCCGAAGCTGCATAGGCCGCCAGCGCCACCGGCGGCGTCACATCAGCCAGAACGGCATAAAACAGGACGAACATATGAGACACCAGCGGGTGAATCCCCCACTGCAGGAGCGCCGGGGCCGCTATCATCGACGCGATGATATACTGAGCAGTCGTGGGAATCCCCATGCCGAGAACAAAGCAGGCGATGGCGGTAAAGAAAAGGCTGAAGAAGAGGGCCACACCGTTGACGCTCAACAGATGCATGACGTCCATACTGCTTACGAGGGCGGCGACGACATGGGACAGTTGAATAACGGCGGCGGCAAACTTCAGCCCCAGGCCGGTCAGCGTTGTCGCCCCCACGATAAAGCCGATACAGGCACAGGCCGCGCCGATGGCGAGGGCATTTTTTGTCCCCAGTTCCAGCGTATCCATGATATCGGGGATTCTCATCCTGCTGTCTTTGTAGAAAACCCCGATGGCAATGACGGCCATGACCGCCCAGAAAGCGCACAAGGACGGCTCCAGCCGCCACAGCAGGAGGATCACCAGCAGGGCGTTGGGAATCAGGCCCAGGAGCCACGACGGCCGGTCAGTCATCCTGAAGGTATAATAAAGGCCCCCACCAAAACAGAGAAGCCAGGCTACGGTGAAGATTGTCACATGGCTCATCGGATTTACTCTTATCAACACAGAAGGGATGGACAGAAACACCGTGATGAGGAAGGGGTATGTTCTGCCGTGAATCTGCCCCACGGCGACGGAATAAATGATCCCCCAGAACGCCGCCAGGAACGGGCTGCTTCCGGAAATCAACAGATAGATGATAATGAAAAGGGGCATCAGCAGAAGCCACTTTTCCTTTATGACGACAGACAGCCTCGGCAGCGTCTCCCGTGGCAACCCGACCAATCCCTGTTTCTTCGCCTCGAAATGCACCATGGTTCCCACGGCAAAGAAATAGAGGAGTGCGGGAACGACGGCACATGCGGCAATTTTGATATACGGAATGCCAAGAAATTCCGCCATGATGAAGGCCGCTGCCCCCATGATGGGCGGCATGAGCTGTCCTCCAGTGGACGACGCTGCTTCCACCGCCCCCGCAAACTGCGGGGCATATCCCACGCTTCGCATCAGGGGAATGGTAAAGGCGCCGGTGGTCACCGTATTGGCGATGGAACTTCCGCTGATTGATCCCATGAAGCCGCTGCTGATAACCGATACCTTTGCCGGCCCCCCGGAGGACCATCCCGCGATGGCCATAGCCATATCCATGAACAGCTGTCCCAGCCCCGTCTTGGCGATGAAGATTCCGAACAGGACGAAATGAAACACAAAGGTGGCAACGACGCCGAGAGGAATCCCGTAGATTCCCTCCGTGCCCAGGTACATATGTTCGATGATCCGTTGAATGGAATAGCCACGATGGGCGAAAAAGGTCAGCCCGGGGATTTCGAGAAAATACGGGCCGAGATAGCAGTTGATGAGGACAAGAAAAGCGATGATCGGAAGTGGGGGGCCGATACTGCGTCTGGCGCCTTCGAGAACCATGAGAAATGCAAATGCCCCTACGACAAGGTCGGTCTTCAGAGGAAGTCCCGAACGGAACACCAGGCTGTTGAATTCGAGGAAAATATATACCGACACCGCCGACGCAAGCACCGCGAAAAATATATCAAAATAAGGAATATCATCCGCATCGTACCGGAACGATTTCCCCTGAGCGATTGCGAACGAGGCCCTGAGCCACTGGATGACAAAAACCGCCGTGATACTGAGAAAGATGCCGAACAGCAGGATGCTCCAGAAGACCAGCGTCACGTTGGGGTCGCGAAATGCAGTATCGAAATGGATATGGGAGTATCCCAGGTATGCCCCGTATATCAGAGACACTACCATACCGGTAAGAATGAGAAAATCGATGTAGACAATCAGGCGATTTCTCAGAAATTCCCGTCGTTTGAAATAGATAATAAAAGCAAAGATTCCCGCCCCGCCCGTCAGGGACAGCCCGCGGGAGAGTTCAAAGATAGCGGTGAAAAGGACGGTGGCGACGGCGCTTCCGATGAGGGCATAGATTATGTCGTAGACAAGATACTTCTTCGTTTCCGTTTCGCTCTTTCTTATTGAATAATAGAGAAACACGAGGGGAAGAACGAACGCCAGGTGGAACGCCCGGTGACGCCATTCCTGCAGAACGCCGAACCCGGCGGTATAGATATGAAAGATTGACAGGATGATCGTCATGATGAAGGCGAGTTTCGCCGCCATCCCTGAAAACTGTCGAAACCGAAACTCAGGATCGTATTTTCCGATCTCATCGATATGATCGGTATGAGAAATCCCGGCATTGTCAGCCATAGTGTTCTTCCTCTAATCGTGATTGAAAGGTGACGGCATCTTTCAGCACTTATCATCCCGTGAGGAGAAGCAGCTTCTTAAAGACAAATTCGAACAATCTCAACTCTTCTATTGAAATCTTCAAAAGAGTGTTCCCCGCCAGGGAGGGGAGCTTCATCTCCTGAGACTCGCCGATTCTCAGGGTGTTATCGTACCTGTCGTTGACCCACAGCAACAGCGCCGGAAGAACTCTGTTCATGTGGGAAATCCTGAAGTGATCCCCTTCATGATGAAACGATTCATTCCCGACCACGACACAGGGGAGACCGGTATTACAGGAAACGAAGGTTGTTTCATCCAATACGATGCGAAACTGCCGGTCGGTTACAAAATACTCCCATACGGGACTATTCTCAACGGAATGAATGTATTTCGTGGCGAATCGTGCGCCTGGTTTGATGATCTGAAGAAATACGATCCTTTGTTCCCGCACCGCCTCGATCTGAAACACATGGAATGATACGGCAAACCCGGTTGCCGAGCAGACCATGGCAGCAATGAGCACTATCCACGATATTTTCATAAAAACCGGGCACCGAATGGTGCGGTGCCCGGATACTTTCTTTTGTTTTCTCGATGTATCAGTTATTTAATCATTCCTTTTTCACGATAAAACTGAGCCGCACCGGGATGAAGCGGAATAGCCATTCCGTCCAGCGCCGTTTCCAGGGTCACATCTTTTCCCTTTGAATGGGCCTGTGCCATGATCGCGGCGCCGCTTTCTGCTTCCGCTGCTTTTCCGTCTTTTTTCCGGAGAACGTATGTTCCCTTCTCCCAGAGCGCCTGTGTCAACTGGTATATAATATTCTTGGGAATTCGCGCATCGCACACCCACTGGGCCATGGTGGTGACCGCAGGCGTATCCATGGCGACCCCCTTGTACGTTCCCGCGGGGATGACTACCTTCGCATAGAAGGGATACATCTTGACGATTTTCGCGATCAGGGCTTCATCGACAGGCACCATGACGATATCCGACGTGGTCGCCAGCTCGGTAATGGCCGACGTGGGCCATCCCGCCGTAATGAAGGCCACATCCGCCTGCTTGTCTTTCAGCCGCTGAGACGCACCGGAAAAGCTGAGCCAGTCGACATTTTCAAAATCGTCGTAGCTCAGTCCCAGGGCCTTGAGAATGTTAAGACAATCCACTTCCGTTCCGCTGCCCCGGTCACCGGGGATGAGGCGTTTCCCCTTGATATCCATAATGGATTTGATCCCCGCGTCGGCCCGGGCGACGATCTGGATTGTTTCGGGATAGAGAGACGCGATACCGCGGATATTCTTCACCGGGTTCCCTTCAAACTGGGCTGTGCCGGTATATGCGGCAAAGGCTACATTATTCTGTACAAAGGCGGATTCGATTTCATGCTCCCGGATGAGATTGCAGTTTGCCACCGACGCATTCCCCGACTGAGCGGTCATGATTATGTCGGGAATCTTGGTTGACAGTGCCTGTGCCAGAACACCACCGAGGGGATAATAGGTGCCGCCGGTTCCACCCGTCGCGATGGCAAAGAACTTCTTCGCCCCCACAGCAGGACCGGCAAACATTACCGATAACGCCACAAGCGCAACGATTATCAATACCACATGCCTTTTCTTGATCATTTTTCTCTCCTTTCAGCGATGACTAGTGTAAAAAATAAATCCTGATTACCCGGAAAAACGCCCGCTACTCCACATTTCCCCTTTAACAAAAACGGATTCGAGGATATAAAGGAAAACGGAAGAGGAAGCAATTGGCAAAAAAATAAACGATTTACCGTTTTTTGTCAATATATTTAAAAAAACGGTCGTTACCTGATAACGGGCTGATTCGACACTTCACCGGTGACATGATCTCTCCATGCCGCCGGTCACCACGACAGACGGCTCGGAACGGCCTGGCAAAGCGGAAGCGTTTCCGCTTACAGATCATCAACACCCTTTATTGTTTGCAATTTCTCTGGTACGGTGGGTTCATCGAATACCATGGTGCTGCAGGCGGATGATGAAAAAAGTACGATCTTCTCCGAACAAAAAAAGCGGTCAACATCGCTGGTGTGAGCGCTACAAATATTTTATCGATCATGAAGCATGCAAGGCCCGGGCGGTCAGTCGGCCATACTGCCGCCGATGCCTGCGCGTATGGCAGCAGATGGTGTTCCCGTTCTACGAATTGTAACCTGTGATGTCCGCACCATTTGTCCCGCGCCGCCGACAATGAACCGGTGGCCCCGTCACCGTCCATCATCTGCTTCCGATCGCCGGTTATTCGACCCGGAAAGATCGGTTTTTATAATTCATCCTTGGCAAAGCAGGGGAAATTATATATTGTAGCTGAGTTTTCCGTCTCGATACCGACGGGAAATCAGGGGGCAAAACCGCAGACACGGTGCGGGGGCTGGCATCATAATGAAGGGGGCTGGAAACCACGAATGGGTCAGGAAAGGAAAGAAACGGTTAATCACAGAAGAAAGAAAATCGCCATACTTCTGTTCTCTTTTATCATCATAACTGTTGTTATCGGGCTTTACGCCTACGTTTCCTATAAAAATACACATATCTCAACAGACGATGCCTTCATCGATGGCAGAATACATACCATCTCGTCAAAGGTTCCCGGAACGGTCCTGAACGTCTCTGTCCGTGACAATGAATTTGTCACCAAGGGAACGCTGCTCGTCGACCTCGACGAAAAGGACTACACCGTCAGAGTCAACCGGGCCGCCGCGGCTCTCGATGCAGAAAGGTCGAAGCTCACGGAACTGGAAACGAAAATCGACGTATCGAAGAAACAACTGTCCGAACTTGTCTTTATGGTCACATCGGCTGAGGCAAATCTCCAACTGAGGGAAGCGGAAATGCAGCAGTCCGACCGTGATTTTAAACGGATCTCACTACTGTATGCCAAGAAGATCGCGACAGAAGAACAATTCGAAAAAACGAAAACGTTGAACCATATCGCCGCGCTCCGTCGTGACGCGGCACACGAACAGGTTAAACAGTTGAAGGCAACGATGGAAACACAGCATGCAGTCATCAGGCAGGCCGTATCGGCATATGATTCGCAGAAGTCGAAAGTAAGACAGCAGGAAGAGGCCCTGGAAGCGGAAAACCTGCAGAAGAGTTACACAAGGATTTATGCCCCTGTCGATGGGTATATCACGAGAAAGAATGTTGAAACGGGCAATCAGATCGAGGCGGGACAACCCCTGATGGCGGTGGTGCCCCTCGATGACATATGGATAACTGCCAATTACAAGGAAACCCAGCTTGAAAGCGTCAGGCCGGGACAAAAGGCAGATATTCACATTGATACGTATCCCGGTGTCCGGTTCACCGGCACCGTCCACAGCATAATGGCCGGCACTGGTTCGATATTCTCACTCTTCCCGCCGGAAAATGCCACCGGCAACTATGTCAAGGTCGTTCAGAGGATACCGGTCAAGATCGTTCTGGACGAACCACCGACCACGGATTACCCTTTGAGGATAGGCATGTCCGTCGTTCCGACCATTGTTATCGAGCAGTAACCGCTCCGGTTCATGATGCTTATGAAATCTTCCACCAACAAGTGGATCATCGCTTTCACCGTAATGTTTCCCACGCTCATGGTCATCGTGGATACCTCGATCGTCAACGTATCACTTGACCACATCCGGGGAAGCCTCTCCGCGGGCATTGATGAGGCAACCTGGTCAATAACGTCATATCTTGCCGCGAATGCGATCATTATCCCCATGACAGGATGGCTTGGACGGATCTATGGCAGGAAACGGGTCCTCATTACCTCAGTCATCATGTTTTCCCTGAGTTCCCTCTTCTGCGGCCTCGCCTGGAACATTGAAAGCCTCGTGGTCTTCCGGATCCTCCAGGGACTGGCGGGAGGGTCCCTGCAGCCGATCTCACAGTCGATTCTCCTTGAGACATTCCCTCCCCATCAGCATGGAACGGCAATGGCCGTTTTCGGCATCGGAATCATGTTCGGCCCCATTGTCGGGCCCGTCCTGGGAGGATGGATCACCGACAACTGGACCTGGCACTGGATTTTCTATATCAATATTCCCGTCGGCGTCATCTCGGTCCTCCTCGCGCAGGTATTTATCGAAGACCCTCACTACATACGGACCATGAAAATGAAGATCGATTACTGGGGACTTGCATTTCTTGCCGTCGGCGTGGGGTGTCTTCAACTGGTACTTGATCGGGGGCAGCGGCTTGACTGGTTTTCCTCTTATTTTATCATGGTGCTCGCCGCTCTGTCCCTTATCACCCTGATCCTTTTTGTCATCGTGGAGTCACTGACGGAGCATCCCATTGTCAATCTGGGCATCCTGAAGAATTATTCGTTCAGCCTCGGGAATATCGTCGTTTTCTTTGTTCTTTTCAACCTCTTCGGCAGCATCGTTCTCCTGCCGGTATATCTGCAGAACCTCATGGGCTACACATCCTTGCTGTCCGGTCTCGTGCTCATGCCCGGCGGACTCGCCGCCCTTGTTGCCATGCCCATTGCCGGCATTCTCATTTCGAGAATTAATCCGAAGATTATCATCGTCATCGGACTCGTTCTCCTGGCATATTCCACCTACCTCATGTCGCTGTTTAATCAACATGCCGACTTTGTCACGATTCTCTTGCCCCGGTTTTTCATGGGATTCGGCATAGGGTTGACCATGGTTCCACTGTTCACCCTCACCCTCTCTCACATACGAAAGGAAGAAATGGGCAATGCCACGTCAATTTTCAATCTGATGAGAAATCTCGGCGGGAGCTTCGGCGTGGCGTTTTCCGCCACATTGCTGACACGGCGGGCCCAGTTCCACCAGGTCCGCCTCGTGGACCACCTGACGCCCTTTGATATGACCTACTGGTGGGGAGCTCATCGGGCGGCAGATGCCCTTCAGATCAGGGGATTTGAAGAAACACTGACATCTCAGGGGGGTCTTGCGGTCATTTACGGGAAATTACTTAAGGAAGCATCCATGTTGTCTTTCAACGATGTTTTCTATTTCCTCGCCTGCCTGTCGATTCTCATGCTTCCGCTCGTACTTGCCATGAAGTATATACGTTACAAGGCGCCGGAAATAACGGAAACAAAGTAGCTGAAGAACGATCGGCAGCGTCCGGAATTCATGGACCGGAACTCATAGAAGGATGAGGGCACAGGGCACGGCTGAGTTCCGGCAGCGCCCGTGAGAGGGAAGGCCCGGCATTGTGTCATTCCAAAACTTCCAGTGAATCTTCTTTTTTTTCTGAGTCGTTATCAGCGTGGTCTTTCTTTTTACCTGTCACCTGACAGGCCCCTCGCAGTCAGGTATCTATTCCCATCTTGGGAAGAACATACCACTGGAGGAAGAACCACCCAGCCAGTATGGCAATACCGATTAATATATTTTCCATGATCTTTGTTTCCTCTGTTGCTCCATTCTCCGCGTATGCTCGACCCGTCGGACAGGAATAAACTCTTTTCAAAAGCTCCGCTCGAAGCCGTTCGGTGATTCTGATAATCATTTGCTTACATAATAGGCACTCCATTTTGATTTTGCAACTTTTGTCATGTCGATTTAAACTATACGTTCTATTGCTCAAACGAAAATCATTTGAGCGGGCATTCATGGAAAACGGTGAACTATGAAATTCTTCGAACGACGTGCCTCGGCATCGGATGAACGGAAAGAAAGGGGGCGGCGTATTGCGGCGCGGGCCGGACTTCCGAAAACCGTCGATGAACTTCCCCCGGGCAATCATTCATATGAACGTATCTTTTCCCTGCGGAGAATTCCCGGTTACAAGGGGGTTTACAACAGCATCGACATCTACGGCATCATGTCCGGAGAAAAAGAGGTCTTTGAAGCCCGGTGCCATGAGACGGGGATACGTCCCGTTTTCAAGGGAGACTATATCACCCTCCATACTTTTCCCCGGAGGAATATCATCGGGGAAGAAATCATAGAGGTTTCATCTCATCAGGGCGTGAAAACAGTCGTCAAGAAGGCCTTTTTCGATGTTCTCGACTACATTGATGAGGCGACCTGAACGATTCTCTCCACCCTCACCGTTGAACCGCCAGTTTCCGGATGATCGGCATGTCCGCTTCGGAAAAATCATACCGGTTCAATTCCCCTGGCGGAACCCATCGTATCTCATCATGCTCGAGAACGGCAAACTCACCCGACACATGACAGGCCCGATACGCCATGAGTCGAATGGACAGATGACGGTAGTCATGGTCAGTTGAACCGACACATTCACCGATTTCGGCCTCAATGCCGAATTCTTCGCGAAGTTCACGGCGGAGGCAGGCTTCAGGGGTTTCACCGGGTTCCATTTTGCCTCCCGGCAATTCCCATTTATTCGCCATGACATCGCCCTTTCGGCGCCGGGCGATCAGAAACTTTCCGTTTTTCTCCATTACTGCTGCGATGACGACTGCATGCATGCCTTTTTCCTGTTAATGACGGGACAACGTGGCGTTCAGATTCGGCCTTACCGCGTCCTAGCTGAGAATCCAGCTCTTCAGATTGAAAAAGACCCTGGAGAAGAAACCGGGCCTATGCCGTCCGTAATTTGCGACAACATCCTCCCAGAGGCCTGCCGGGGGCCTGATAATCCGATCGCAGAGCTCCATCATCTCGGCATCGGAAAGCGACCGTGACAGTATGATATCATCCCATGACGAATCGTTGTATTCTTCCGTGACGGTCAGGCCGTTTGCCAGAAACGTATCTGCGATGGATTCCGTGACCGTTCGATCCGGGGATGAAGGATAGGCAATATTGGCAACAAGTCGCTTGAAGGCGACAGGGGCAAATCGCCCATGGCTGAAAGCCTGCTTTGATCCGTTTACCATCCGTAAATATCCTGTTCGTCCCATCGCGGAGGCCCGCTGGTCATAGAAGACAAACACCCGACAGACCACCGCCCAGGAGAGCGCCTTGACGCCGGAAAATACGATAGGCAGTCCGAGGGCCTTTGAACGGCGATTCAGAGAGTCGAAGAGGGGCTGCAGTTCCTCTTCACTGTGCCCATACATGCGACGCGCCAGTAAATACCAGAAGGGGGCATCGTTCAGATATGGCGATGATGAATTGCTCATTTTCCACTCCCTCCATGCCCGATCCGCCGGCCGCTGCCTCCGGAGAAGGAGCATGAAAACGTAACATTGTTCCCCGCCTTGTCCCTCGAAATTCCAGGGTGCAGAATTTTATTGAAACGGGGCGGTTCTGTCAAGAACCAAGTCATCGACCGACCGATAAAAACATTTGACAATGGCCGCCACCGCCTATACTAATGATTCGAACATCCAGCGTTATCGCTGACGGGAGCGTGCACTTACCATGGATTTCTTCTTTCATCCCGACGGCATCGCCGTCATCGGCGCTACCGACAATTCCCTGCGAGGGGGGTACCACATCGTCAACAACATCCTTGGCGGCTACCGGGGAAGGGTTTATCCCGTCAATCCCCGGCATGATTCTATTCTGGGGCTTCCCTGTTATCCCGACGTTAACTCCATTCCCGGGAACTTCGACCTTGCCGTTTACTTCATTCCGGCGCCGTTTCTCCCGGCAACCATCGAAGAGTGCGCGGTGA
>JAFGWZ010000227.1 GCA_016936905.1 Deltaproteobacteria bacterium
CGTTTCCTCTGAGCGTGCCGGCGAGCTGGGCCAGGCCGGCGGGAGGTTCGCAGGGTTTTGAAACGGGCGGATATATGAGAATCATGGCGTCACGGTACCGGCGGTGGAACGGCCTGCCTGTTCACAGCGGCCGGTGTTTCTTTATGTTATATGTTAGAGAATCCGTTGTCAGTCGTTGGCTGCATCGGTCCCTTATAAACCGAAGTTCCATTCTTTGCAATGATCTGTTCGTTCCGCCGACGGCCTGCCGATCATACCATGGATTGAATTTTTCCGTCGTTTTGTGTATGTAGTGATACAGCATACCATTCATACGTATCAATCGGTTCCAACTTTCAACGGGCAGTCGCGTTTCCCGGGAGCAATGAGGAGGTCATAATCCATGCCGGCCGATTTACCCCCGGTATACCTGGAAGCAGAGAGGCGGTATCGGGAGGCGAAAACCCCCGAGGCTAAACTGGAAGCCCTGGAGGAGATGCTCGCTGTTATCCCGAAACACAAAGGCACCGACAAGCTCCGGGCCGATCTTCGCCGCCGTGTTTCAAAATTCAAGGATCAGGCGCAGAAGAAGAAAGGAGGGGCGAGGCAGAAGACCGCCTATTCCATTGAGAAGGAAGGGGCGGCCCAGGTCGCGGTGATCGGTTTCCCCAATACGGGGAAGTCGTCGCTCGTTTCGATTCTGACAAATGCCTCCCCCGATGTCGCCGATTTCCCTCACAGTACCCACAGGCCGACCACCGGGATGGCGGCCTACGAAAATATCCAGTTTCAACTGGTCGATACGCCACCGGTCACGAAGGATTACCTCGATCCCGCCATGGCCGATTTTATCCGGCGGACCGATATCCTGGTGATTATGGTCGACCTTGAGGCCGATCCGCTGCGGCAGTTTGAGGATACCATGGAGGTTCTCGAATCGATACGGGTGTTCCCCGAGGGTGTCCCTGTTCCTGACACGGTGAAGAAAGTCCCCTTCATTAAACGGGTTCTTGTTGTGGCCAATAAGATGGACCACTCGGAAGACGAGGAGACCTTTGAAATTTTCGTGGAACTCTGCGGTACGACGCTGCCGTGCGTGGGCATGTCCACCAGGACGGGAAAGAACATGCCGGTGTTTCTCGAAAAACTGTACGAATTGTCAGCGGTTATACGGGTGTATACCAAGGCGCCGGGAAAAGAGCCCGATCTGGATCAGCCCTTCGTGGTTG
This sequence comes from Deltaproteobacteria bacterium, assembly GCA_016936905.1. GTDB lineage: Bacteria > Desulfobacterota > Syntrophia > Syntrophales > UBA6807 > DSDU01. The sequence continues at coordinate 1,209 of JAFGWZ010000227.1, forward strand.
CGAAGAACAGCACGCTGGAGGATCTGGCGGGAAAGATCCACAAGGACTTCGTGTCGAAATTGAAGCACGCGAAAATATGGGGCGCCGCCGTTCGTGACGGCCAGATGGTGCAGAAGGATTATGTGATGCAGGACGGCGATATCGTTGAAATGCATGTCTGACCATCGCGAGGCTGCCACATTCATTTGACCGGTCTTTGTAAAGAAGTCTCAGGGCGAAAGGCTCAAGGCACAGGGCATAAATCGAGTTATGGTAGTGCCTGGAGCAAGCTGTCAATTTATCAGAAAGACCCATAGGCCCGGTGAAAATGAATGTGGGCATGATTGATGCTTGACCGCACAATCGGCCGATGGTAGAGTAACACCATAGATATTGTGAGATTCATGGATTCATAATTCTTTGTGTATTGATACTGCGGGGAGGTTCAGGAGTACCTTCCCGACGTGATGAAACAATGAGATTGGTGAGCGGTGACTACCGGTCCAAATACTGGGTGCGAGACTATTGTCCCAGGGCGTCAGGACAAGGATAACCATATCCCTTCAATCCTGTACACAGGAGCGCCGTTCTCGATTGTAGCCCGCTCACCATCCTGCTCAACCCCCTCTTTGACGACTTCGTAAAGTCCGATCTCTGCGTTACGCTTCATCTCTTCCCCGCTTTCGCGAGGACAAGCTCTGCGGCGTACCGTAAGTAGGCTTCATTCGTCGAGATTTATCTCTGCCTTTTTACGAAGCAGCCTGAATTTGGACTTTTACGAGGCCATCTTCTTTAATGGTGAGTGAAATCCATACCATTCCCGTATGCATCATTCCGAAACACCCGCCCCGGGGTTGTCTTGACCTTCCGCCCATTATGATAGTATAAGGATTCACCCTATGTAAGTGAAATCCAATGATCGAGATAACCGGTACACAACAGAAATTCATGACCGTTGAAGACATTACGATCCGGCTGTTTGACCGATATGTCCTGGCCCGCGCCATGGTAAAGACGCCGCCGAGTCTTATCCTTGGCGATTTCCGTGAGGGATTTGACCGGACGAACCGCGGTATGGTTCTCCGGCTTCTCGATGACATCGGGACCGCTACGGGGAAACATCTGCTTTACGTGACCCACCGTGAAGACGATATCCCCCGGTGCGTGCGGCACCGGCTGGCATTTGAAGCGGCCTCCGGCGATCATTACCGTGTTCGATGTTCAGCCGTCTGAGGCAATGGGAGGAAACGTTACGGGTTGAGGCCGGCCGTGGAGAAGATCGATCCATGAATAGTCGGAAACCGGACGATGAAATAACCAGTGAGGGTCATATGACGAAGGCACCTGTATTAATCAAGATTAATGAACAGGAAAACGTTTCGGGCATTCTTTCTGTCCCCGACGGTTATCGGAGGGGTGAGGACCGGGCTGTCATCATTTCCCATGGAGCGGGGAATGATATGGATAATCCCCTGATTGTCCACCTCGCCGACGGGCTGGCCGCAGCGGGCTATCTGACCCTCCGGTTCAACTTTCTCTATCGTGAGAAAGGCAGGAAATCGCCGGATTCTCAAGCAGTCCTCATACAGGCCTGGCAGGGTGCGTACCGGTATATCAGTGAACATCAGGATCACGGCACCGGAAGAATCATTGCCGCGGGAAAATCCATGGGCGGCCGGATTGCCGCCCAGATGACCGCCGATGGGATTCTTCCGGCGGAACGCCTCGTATTCTTCGGGTATCCCCTTCACGGACCGGGGAAACAGGATCAACCCCGGGACACCCACCTCTCCGCGATTACCATTCCCATGCTGTTCTTCGCGGGAACACGGGACGCATTGTGCGACCTCGGCACGTTACAGAAAGTCCTCCGCCGCCTTGAGGGGTCGTGGGATCTCGAGGTCATCGAAGGAGGCGATCATTCCTTCGATCTGCCGAAGTCCGACGCGGTTTCCCCCGAGAAGGTGTACGACCGGATCCTGAACAAAACCATAGAATGGCTGAGGGCTTGACCGGGGCGCGGGCCGCTTTGATTTCTTTGCTTCCGGCGGGGGGGCGAAAGCATATTGCCGGTGCTTTTGTAAACATCCGGAACAGAGGAACATACAATTCAACGAAGGGGGACGAATCACGATGAAGCTGCCCGTTATGACGGAAATCGACGATGAATGCTGCACCGGCTGCGGCCTGTGTGTCACTGTCTGTCCGTCGAGGACGCTGGAACTCGTCGACGGAAAGGCAAAGGTGACGGGAGATCATTCCATGCACTGCGGTCACTGCGCCGCCGTCTGCCCGACCGGGGCCGTGACTGTGAGGGGTGTCGCCGATGATGCGCTTACCCTCGCCACTGTTGAAAACAGGGCCGCATGGCTTCCCTACGGGTACTTTAACACGGCGGAACTGGTTCGGCTCATGCGTTCCCGCCGGTCGTGCCGCACCTTTTCCCATGAGCCCGTTGACAAGGCGATCCTTGAGGATCTTGTCAAGATCGGGATGACCGCCCCGTCGGGGACGAACTCCCAGATGTGGACCTTCACGATTCTTCCCGATCGGGCCGCCGTGGAAACGCTCGGCAATGCCACGGCCCGGTTTTTCCGGCGGCTGAACACTCTCGCTGAAAAGCGGTCGCTGCGTTTTTTATCGCGGCTTTTTATGAAGGACATCCTGGGATGGTACCACCGTGAATATTACGATTCGGTTCAGGAAGCCCTGAGGGAGAGGGAGGAGACCGGTGCCGACCGTCTCTTCCACGGCGCGACGGCGGCGATTCTCGTCGGCATGAGACCTGGAGCCTCCACGCCCTGCGAGGACGCCCTTCTGGCATCTCAGAACATCCTTCTGGCTGCCCATGCCATGGGGCTCGGTTCGTGCCTCATCGGTTTTGTCGTCGAGGCGATGAAGCGGGATCCCGGGATCAAGAAGGTTCTCCGCATCCCCGGGGAGGAAAAGATCTACTCCGTCATCGCCCTGGGATATTCAGAGACACGGTTCCGCGAACCGGCGGGCAGAAAACGGGTTGTGCCTCGATATTTTGAGGGATGAAGGAAAAAGGTTGCTGCGGCAGAGGACACCGGCCTGCCGCCGATGAAATGACCGGAGGACGGCGTATGCGGAAAAAAGATAAAGAAATCACGGATACGAAGCTCATCGAGGCGGTAATTCAGCGGTGTCAGGTGTGCCGCATTGGATTGTCGGACAATGGCATTCCTTATGTTGTTCCCGTCTGTTTCGGCTACCGGGACCGCACCGTGTTTATCCATTGCGCAACGGAAGGGAGAAAGATCGACATCATAAATCGAAATGATCGGGTCTGTGTTGAATTTGACAGTGATTATGAACTTGTCAAGGGTGACCATGCCTGTGCCTGGGGAATGCGATACCGGAGCGTCATAGCCTGGGGACGGGCTTCGCTCATCGAAGACTTACGAGAGAAACGGGAGGCCCTCGATACCATCATGGCGCACTACGCTGCCGGCTCTTTTGAATATCCCGAGCGGAAGCTGGCGATCACGGCAATAATAGCAGTGAAGATCGAGGAAATGACGGGGAAACAGTCGGGATATTGAGGCGTTGGCCTGCAATAAGGTGGGCGGGAGGGATCACATGAGGCCCTGACGGGGGCGTAACGAACGGTATGATCAACACTGTAACTGATTCTGTCTTTATCTGTTGGGTGCAGTCTTATTTACCTCCGTGTTTTCTCAGGAGCGTGATCATGTCGTCGTAGCGCTTGACCTCCGCCCAGAGGAGCGCTGTCAGCGTAAAGTCGTCCTGTACGTTTATGTCTGCACCCTTGGCGATGAGCAATCGGGCCACGTCGAGGGCATTGTTCATCGCTGCGTAGATCAGCGGCGTCTGCCCGCTGTTGTTCTTTGCATTGACGTCCGCCCCGTGTTCCATCAGTAATGTTGCTATTTTAAGGGAATTCTTCTCCGCTGCCCACATTAATGTCGTCAGACCGCGGTCATCTTTCTTGTCGACCGGCGCCCCCTTTTCTATCTTTTCTTTCACCTGCGCGAAAAGTTCCTCTTCGGTCGGTTCGGAGGAGAGAGTAGAATCGCCGAGACTGCATGCCGTTATAAGGAAGAGTATAACCCACCATCCCACCGTCATCATTTTCCTTTGTTTCATCGTCATGTCCTCCCGGAGTTATGGGCAGATCTTACCATTGTCGTCGATTGATTGAAACACTGTTGTCCCCGGGCGCATCATGCCCGGTAACGGGGTCATTCCGTTTACCGTGCCGTATCTGTGTTGTTTTAACAAGAATCACAATGCTGTTCACCGGCGACGATGTGCCCGGGCGAAGCATTCAGAAGGTGAAGATAATGTCGCCGCCGCACTTTCCGTCTCTCAGCATCAGGCAGCGCTCCGGCCGGGGGTTAATGGTGTAGGTCAGTCTCAGCGTATCGAACCAGCAGGCGAGCCGGTAAAAGACAACGCTTTTATCATTGCGGCCTAATCGGCGGCCGCTCTTCCCCTGAAGATGATATTGTCTCCGACCTGGACAATTCCCTCCCCGTGATGCTCCCAGAATGTGGTCTCACCGTTGCTGTACCGGGCTCCAGATGCCGAAATTGACCGGGGAAGCGTTACCTCCCGTCCGTCCGGCAGTTTGACCAGTACCGTGTCGGCACGAGTATCGAAGCATGCCGTCAGGGCCTGTCCATCCTCAGAGACGTACACGATGCCGATGAATTCTCGATTTTGCTGCGCCGCCGCGGCAGTGCCGGCGGAAACGTCACGATTATATTCGCCGGGGCATCCCGCGCATCCCGTGCCGATTACGGTGAGCGCCGCAAGGACGATAATAGATACTTTTTTCAAGCCGGTGATCCTCCCAGTTAACAGACCATCGAAACAACTGACACAAGGCTGTTCAAAAATGCCCAGATGCAAGGCTCCCGAAAGCCTGAGGAGCGAGTCGTACTTGATTGTACGTCGCAGCGACAAAGGCTGAGGGGAACGCCGCAGATGAGCGTTTTTCAACAGTCCCTTACTATTCCGTTTATTGTTCTCATTCCTGTCCCGTTATCTTCCTCCTGGTACGGTTATACATCAACCTCAAGGCGCCGTTCGACATGACGGCGAGGGTCGTGTCTCTCACGATCCGTTTCACATCGTTCCTGCTGATCTTGACAACTTCGCCCCTGAACAGGTTCTGCTTCCCCATGATGACCGCAAGCGACTCTATGGCCATGAAGAGGGGCCACAGGCAGAAGAGGCGGAAACGGATAAGTCTCCTCGGCATAAGAAGCGTATATTCCAGCGCTTCATCGAGGTATATGAGGGCAAGGTCGATCAAACGCCTGTGAGCGTTGACAAATCCCGTTCTGTTATCATCGAAGGTATGACGGAGCGGGTCAATGCCTTCGTCGGTGAAGAAAACCCGGGGAACGTAGCACCAGCCGCGCTCCCTGTCTCCGTAAAAATCTTTGGCGATATTGGTGATCTGGAGCCCGAGACCGAAGGCCACGCTCCGCTCTTCCAACTCGTGCCTGATCCGCGGCGTGATCAGAGAAGATGTTTCAGCGAAAATAGATGTCAGCATGAGTCCCACCGTTCCCGCCACAAAGTAGCAGTACCGGGACAATTCTCCTGTATCCTCAATGAACTGAATCTCTTTTCCCGAGTCTTTCCTCTGGAAGGTCGCCATGCCGTATGACATCTCCCGGACATGGTCGGATATTAATGAGATGATTCCTCGCGGGAGTTTGGCGAATTCGTTCATGACCCTTGTAAGATCCATGAGAAGCGCCGTTGAGTCATTGGTCTGTCGAAACGCAATGTCCCGCAGAAAGACCTCTGTCTGTTCCCGATAATTCGACGACGGCGGGAAAAGGTCGGCATATTCGCACAGTTTTTGCAACTTATAGGTGCGGCTGAACCAGGGATCATCCTCGATGGTATCGGCAATCCTGCAGAGAAGGTACGCCAGAAGAACGGCTTTATATGCCGTGCCGGTCAGAATTTTAATATTGATGGAGAACGTGCGGGATACCCGCACGAGTGATTCTTCGCAAAACGTGAAGTCGTCATGATGATTGTCTTTTTTCATATACGGCCCGCGCGCTGATTTACCGGCAACTGTAGAAAATTACGCCATGCAAGTCAAAACAAATCATTATGGGGTCGAAAAATTATCCATGCAAACAATTGACTGGGAAAACATGGAGATAAAGGGGGGTGGGGAGGCTCATGCCTCCCCGGGGTTTGGTACATACTTTTAACCGCTTATGATGCTTTTTTCTATTGGTACGCGCCACAGCGGCTACAAAGTCTAAGCCAGAATCGGAGGAGATTCGATTCTATACTTATTTGACAATCTAAATATGCATTAAGTATGCCACCGATCGCTCCTGTTTGAAATGATAAAGGATCTCGGGGAATTGTCCTCCCGCATGCCTTCCCTGGTGCAGCGCAGGGCTCTCGCTAAGCGGAAAGAATTGTCGAACAGAAAAGGCTGTTGAGTGGAAATATGTCTGAATTCATAGGGATAAGAAAAATGAAATATTTTGCCGCCCATTCGACATAATTGTCGAAAATGGATCTCTCTCCACCTTTTGAGGTCATTTTTACTCTATGGTAAGAGAGAAATCTCTGCTATAGTCACAAACAATTGTCTGGAGTTGAACCGGAATAACCGGTTGCAAGGAGAACAAGATGAAACAGAGCGCGATGCTTGTGTTGGTCATGGCACTTCTATGTTTTGCCGTCAGTCTACCCGCACAGGAACAGACCTTCGATGATGGGACAGGACAGGCGAGACTCGGTAGTAAGGAAGGGATTCCCCTGTCGGAGATGAAGCTGACGGAGGATCAGAGCAGAAAAATAGAGGATATAGGCGGAAATTACGGGGAACAGATACTTGAACTAAGAAGCAGGTTGACGGTCAAACAGATCGAACTGAAAAGCCTCCTGAGGGATCCGAAGGCCCGGCAAGATAAAATTCTCTCCATAGCACGGGAGATACGGGTTCTCACCGTGCAGATCCAGAAAAAAATGATCCAGTATCAGCTTGATATAAGAAAGGTCCTGACTCCCGAACAGATCAAGACGTGGTGCACCCTAGAAAATCCTTCCCCCAAAAGAGGGCGGAGACAATAGCATGGGGCATGAAAAAAAAGCGGTATGGCGGGGGACATCCCCGGAAAATAAACGGCATCTTCTTCAGCCCGTCGCCGCTGTTATTGTTATTGTTATCTTTGCCGCTCTCGTCCTCTCTCTTGGAATACTTTATCTAGGCAGGCTTGATAATGCCCTTGTCGGGTTCATGGAAACGAGGGGATTTGATATTGTTCGAAGTATCGAAAAAGTAGCGCAGGAGAACCTCGACTCTCTCTATCATTCACTTCGCCGTGAAAAGGGGAGAGAAGCATTCGCCCCGCTCACCGATGAGGCCTTTTCTCCTCAGGACATGCTTATACGGGGGTTGGTCGAATTGGCCCGGGAGGTCGACGGCATCTGGAAAACGGAGGCGCTCAGTGACGAGGCCCTGAGGAGAATTGCCGAACGGGAAAGCCTCTGGCTCATCGCCGTCCTGGATATGGGGGGGACCGTCATCTTTCAAAGCAGGGAGTTTCCTGAATCGACCCGCCATCGGGCACCGCCTGTTACGTCACGCCATGAAGAGATCATCATCGATCTTTTCAATCGATTGGGTAAACCGGATGAGGTCGGGTATATAGCCCTTCGTCGAAAGGACGGAAGCGGGACGATTGTCGTCGCGCTGGATGACCGGGGATTGCGGCACTGGAGCACTAAGATTGCCATCAAGAAGGCCATCGAAGAAATCGGGTGGGGAGAAGGACTGGCATATCTCGTCGTGACGGATCGATACCAGAGGGTGCTCGGTAAGTCGGGCAAGGTTGCGCAGGGTTCCGAACGGGAAGATATACATATTCAAAATATCCTTGCGGGGAGTCTGAAAGTGGCAAGCCGTAAGATTACCGGTGAGGAAGGCAATATCCTTGAGATCATGACCCCTGTCCGCCTTGATGACAAGATCGTCGGTCTGATCCGAATCGGTTTCATCCGCGACAGGACCGATGCCATTCTCAAGGAGAATAACTACGCGGTATTTGTCTCCACCGCGTTAATTCTCATGATCGGTATCATGACGATATGGTTCCTGTACCAGAGTCAGAACAGCCACCTCGCCCGGATGGA
>JAFGWZ010000228.1 GCA_016936905.1 Deltaproteobacteria bacterium
CCCCGCCATCCGGGAGATCGGCATGGACCGCCGGTTCCTCGATACGGTTGAACAGACCGAAGATGCCTACAGCCGGATCAAAGAGGCGGCGCCTCACGCGGCTGGATATGTCTTGACCAACGCCCATAGAAAGCGGATTGCAATGAAAGTGAACGCCAGGGAGCTCTATCATATTTCGAGGCTCCGTGAAGACGTCCATGCTCAGTGGGATATACGAGAAACGGCGACAAGGATGGTGCGGCTCGGAAAACAGGTCATGCCGCTCACGCTTATGCTGGCAACGGGGAAGGACACTTATGACAGGCAGTACAGTCATGTCTTTCCATCGGAATGAACCACACTGCCCGTTCGTCCGCCATCGGTAATCGGCCCGGTACGGCGGCCCGATCTGCTTTATAATAACCGCTGACGCTTACAATGGTTTGCTATGATTCAGTGTAATTATCTCCTCATCTCGTTCATCGTGGTCTTCCTTACAAGCTCGTTCTTCCGGTGGCTCCTCACAAAAATGAATATCAATCACCAGAAGACGTTCGGTCACACCGTTCCTCCGGTGTTTCAGGACGAAATCGATGGGGATACCCTTTCACGGATAACAGATTATTCAATCGAGTCGTCACGGTTTCAATCACTTGCCCGCGTCGTTGACGATATCATCCTGCTTGTCATCCTGCTGAGCGGAATCCTTCCCTGGTTCGCTGAGACGATTCTCTCATTTGACCTGAACTTTGTCCTCTCCGGGCTTCTCTTTTTCGCCGGACCAGCACTCGTGGGATTCATCGTCGAGGTTCCGTTCAGCCTCTACGGCACCTTCGTCATCGAGAAGAAATACGGCTTCAGCACGATCAGCCCGTCGCTCTGGCTCCAGGATATCATCAAGAACGTCGCGATCTCCGTTGTCATCGGCGGAATCCTCCTCGGTTCGTTTCTCGCTCTCATGAAGGGAGCGGCGACCACCTGGTGGTTCTGGGGATGGCTTCTCTTCGCGGCATTTCAACTGCTCGTCCTGTGGCTCTATCCCCTCATCATCGCGCCGCTGTTCAACAGGTATGAGCCGGTGCGGGACGACGAGCTGAAAGAACGGATCGTCAATACCATGGGAAAGGCGGGCCTGAAAATCAAGGGAGTGTATCAGATGGACGCGGGCACCCGGAGCAGGCACACGAATGCCTATTTTACGGGAATCGGCGCAACAAAACGGATTGTCTTATACGACACCCTCCTGGCTTCTCATACCAGCGATGAAGTCCTGTCTGTCCTGGCACACGAAATCGGGCACTGGAAAAAGAAACATATCCTGAAGCAGCTTGTGATCATCGAAATGTTCTCCCTGTTCCTCTTTTACGGCACGTATCTTCTGATTGACTGGCCTGTCATGTACCGGACCTTCGGGGTGGATCAAAACATCCCTTACGTGGGTATCTTCATTCTCTCCGCTCTGTTCAAACCGGTTTCCTTCTTCTTCACCCCACTCATGTCGGGCATTTCCCGCGCCTTCGAGGTAGAGGCCGATCGGTATTCCCGCCGGCTGATGGGGTCGACAAGATCGCTGGTCAACGCGTTGAAGCGGCTGGCAAAAGACAATCTCGCCAATCTCCATCCACACCCGCTGTACGTGTGGTTCTACTATTCCCACCCACCCCTTGTCAGTCGAATCGCCGAACTGAGAAAAATGGACGGCGACGGTAAAGAAGCATATTGATTTTATCGGTAAATTTATTATTATAGAAGTCACACTTCAGTGAGGTTGACCTGTATGCCTATCTATGAATTCTACTGCAGAAAATGCAACACCATCTACAATTTTTTTTCAAAGTCCGTTAATACCGACGTGATTCCGTCGTGTCCCCGGTGCAAGCGAGTCAAGCTTCAGCGACAGATGTCGATTTTTTCAAAACTTTCCGGAAAAAGTGAGGAGCAGGGAGACGACATTCCTCCCCTCGATGAGGGTAGGATGGAAAAGGCAATGGAAATGCTTGCCCGGGAGGCGGACAGGATCGATGAAGACGACCCCCGGCAGGCGGCCACGTTGATGAGGAAACTCACGGAAGCGACGGGACTCAATCTCAGCTCCGGGATGGAAGAAGCACTCAGCCGTTTGGAGAGAGGGGATGACCCGGATAAAATCGAGGAGGAAATGGGCGATCTCCTCGAATCGGAAGACCCCTTCGTCATGGCGGGAGCAAAGTCAAAGACATCGGCAAGGAAGGCAAAACCGAGGGTCGATGAGACCCTGTATGATCTGGAATAAGAACCGTCCACCATGTCAGGGTAACAACAGGCGTAAGAGGGAACAGAGGACAGAGGACAGTTGGCAGAGGTCAGGGGACAGGGGACAGGGGTCAGAGGACAGGCCGTTTTCCGATTTACGATATACGATTTCCCGTTTTCCATTTTCTAATTCCCAATTACCATTTCACGTTTTACGATTTCCGAATCCCTGACAGTGATGAGGTTGTGCCATGTCATTAAGGGTTATCCAATGGTGGGACGACGGTGTCGTCGATGATATCAGGCTGACTGATATGCTCCGTCGATACGGCGCCACTGCCACCTTCAGCCTGAATCCAGGCCTTTACGGGGAGGGCAGAACATTCGGCTGGCACCACGGCGACAAAGAGGTATGGCGGCTCGGGATTCATGAACTGGTGGCCGTTTATGACGGATTCGACATCGCCAGCCATTCACTCACCCATCCGAATCTCACCGAGGTCTCTCCCGATGTCCTGTACC
>JAFGWZ010000229.1 GCA_016936905.1 Deltaproteobacteria bacterium
CGGATGACCACGCCGGGGGCGATGAAACAGCGTTGCCCGATGGTGACATCTCCGATAACGACGGCGTCGGGGTGGATGAAGCTCGACGGCGAAACAGACGGCTGCTTCACTTCATACTCATAGATGGGCATGGCAGAAAACCTTTCGTTATTGAAAAGAGGTCATCCTGTTGTTGTCGTAGATCAAAGAGTGAGAAACGATCACGCAAACCTCGATTCGCGGTCACACAGGTACGGATATCTTGATAGTCCCGCCCCGCCCCAGGATATCATGCAGATGGATGTATCCATCGATCCGACCGCTGTCGTTAACCACCACCAGGGTGGTGATCTCATCTCTCTGCATCAGTTCGATCGTATCGGCGATGGATTTTTCGGGGGGTATGGTCTTGGGGGATCTTGTCATAAGTTCGTCCACCGACTTTTCAGAAAGGTTCACCCCCATCCTGACGAACCTGCGGACATCGCCGTCGGTGATAATTCCCCGCAGGTACCTGTCGCTGTTGGCGATAATGACGAACCCCACGTTCTTCTCGTCGATGACGTCCACCGCTTCCAGCGCCGATGTTCCCGGGGGAACGATGGGCATTCTCTCATCGCTGATCATGATATCCCTTACTTTTTCCATCAGCCGCTGTCCCAGGCTTCCGCCGGGATGAAATTTGAAGAAGTTCTTTTCGGTAAAATTCCGTTTGGTGATCAAGGCGATTGCCAGGGCGTCTCCCATTGCCAATGTTGCCGTCGAGCTCGATGTGGGCGTCAGCCCGAATGGACATGCCTCTCGGTCGACGGATACATCGATGGTAACATCGCTCAGCCGGGCGAGGGTGGAGTTCGTGTTGCCGGTGAACGCGATGAGAGGAACGCGAATGTCCTTGATGCTTGAAATGATCCGGTTAAGCTCTTCCGTTTCACCGCTGTGGGAGATGGCCAGCATCACGTCGTCTCTCGTGACGATGCCGAGGTCACCGTGCAGGCCCTCGACGGGGTGAAGAAACAGGGCGGGAGTTCCCGTGCTGGTCATGGTGGCAACGATCTTTTTTCCGATCAGCCCCGATTTGCCGATGCCGGTGACGATCACCCGTCCCTTTGAGGTGTAGATGATATCGACGGCAGACGAGAAATTGTCGTCGACCTTATCGACGAGATTCAGAATACTGTCCGCTTCTATTTTAAGCACTTCCCTTGCCCGTTCTATCGAATCTTTTCCCATAGTGCCAATGTGCCTCTACGTGATGAATATTTTTTGTAAAATACGCAAGCGCGGGTCTATGACTATCAGATAAACGAAGCATTGGCAAGGCGGATTTTGAGGAGGATAACCCATTGAATTGTGCCGGTCGCTATGATACCGTTCATGCCGGTTACGAGAAACGCCGAGGAGTCACGCCATGAAGATAAAAAATATTTCCCTTGCCTTTCGGACGACGGGAGAAACCGATTTGCTCGATATCACCGGCAATATCGCCGACGAGATCGCCCGATCCGGTGTAACCGAGGGACAGGTCGTCCTGTTTGTTCCCGGCTCGACGGCATCGCTGACAACGATCGAATACGAGCGGGGCGTTATAGAGGACTTGAGAGATGCGATCGAGCGGCTCGCTCCCCGGGTGATGCGTTACCGTCATGATGAGCGGTGGGGCGATGGCAACGGGTATTCCCATGTGAGGGCGGCACTGCTCGGCCCGTCACTGGCAGTTCCCATCATGCAGGGCAGGCTTACCCTCGGGACATGGCAGCAGATCATCCTGATCGATTTTGACAATCGGCCGAGGCATCGGCGAATCATCGGTCAGGTTTTGGGTAAATGATCATATCCGCTAACGTTATGAAGCTGTTGAAAAACGCCCGTCTGCTGCGTTCCCCTCAGCCTTCCACCGCTTTCGCGAGGACAAACTCCCTGCGGCGCACTAAATGTATTCGTTTTTTTCATTAGCCCTACGTCCTTCGCCTTGCGCTTCTATACCATGGACCGGGATTCATGAAGCCGGGCAAACAGACAGTTCGGAAGCTTTGCATCCGGACATTTTTGAACAGCTTTATGCAATGACTTTTTCAACGGCCTCTTATCGGATGATTATCTGTTTGGCGGAGCGGCCGATCGCCTTTTTCACCGACGAGAACTCTTTGTCGGACCAGGTTTCCTCGTTCATGAACCGTTGATCCAGGACCTTCGTGGGAACGAACTTTTGCAGCACGTAGCGGTCTGCGCCCTTGATCAGGCGGGCGATGGCGGCGATATCTTTTTTGTCAAGCTGTGATCTGACCACGGTTGTGCGGAATTCGTGGGGGAGTCCCGATTTCAGGATGATCTGAATGCTCTGCCTGATGATGGAGGGCTCGATGGTTGCACGCGTGATGTCCTTGTATTTATCAGGGGGGGCTTTCACGTCCATGGCGATGTAATCGATGATCTTCCTGTCCACAAGCGCTTTCAGTACCTCAGGGTGTGACCCGTTGGTGTCGATCTTGACCAGGTATCCCATGGCCTTTACTTGCTCGATGAACGCAATCAGGTCGCCCTGCTCCGTCGGTTCGCCGCCGGTGATGCTCACTGCGTCGAGCTTGCCGCGGCGGCGTTCAAGAAATGAGAAAATTTCTTCCTCGGGGATGACCGCTTCATAACGGCCGGGATGGGACAGCTCAGGGTTATGACAGTAAGGGCACCTGAAATTGCACCCCTGGGTAAAGATGATGGCGCAGATATTTTCTGGATAGTCAATCAAGGAAAATCTTTGCAGTCCGCCGATCTTCATGGCCTATACGACGAAAAGCCTTCGCGTCTTGAATTCTTCCTTCTTTCCCTTGTTCCACTGATTGACCGGGCGAAGATAGCCCACCACGCGGGAATATATCTCGCATTCCTCACCGCAGGAGGGACACTGGACCGATTCTCCCTTGATGTATCCGTGATTGGGGCAGACACTGAATGTGGGACTGAATGTAAAATAGGGGAGGGAATACTTTTCACATATTTTCCGAACCAGTACTTTCACCGCCGACGGGTCGTCGATCCGCTCGCCTGCGTAGATGTGGAATACCGTTCCGCCCGTGTAACGCGTCTGGATGTCCTCCTGGAGATCGAGGGCTTCAAAGATATCGTTGGTATAGTTCACCGGGAGCTGGGTCGAATTGGTGTAGAACGGTTCCGCTGTGCCCCCGTCGCCGTTCACATTGGCGCAGATGATATCGGAGAACTTCTTTCGGTCGATCCGTGCCAGGCTGTATGAGGTTCCCTCGGCTGGTGTCGCTTCCAGATTATAGTTGTTTCCCGTTTCTTTCTGGTATTTGATGAGTCTGCTTCTCATAAAGTCGAGAACCCGTTTTGAAAAATCATGGCCTGCCGGATCGGCAATCGATTTTCCCAGGAGGTTCAGGCACGCCTCGTTCATGCCCACGAGGCCAATGGTGGAGAAATGGTTCTTCCAATATTCACCGAACCGTTCCTTCACATGTCGCAGATAATATTTCGTATAGGGATAAAGATCTCCATCAGTGAATCGTTCGAGCATTTTTCTCTTTATTTCGAGGCTGTCCTTCGCCATATCCATGAGGCGGCTCAATCGGTCGAAAAATTCTTCCTCTGCCTGTGAGAGGTACCCGAGACGGGGCAAATTCAGGGTGACCACGCCGATCGATCCGGTGAGGGGATTCGAACCGAAAAGCCCCCCGCCTCTCATCTCGAGCTGCCGGTTGTCGATCCGCAGGCGGCAGCACATGCTGCGGGCGTCTTCGGGGCTCATGTCTGAGTTGATAAAATTCGAGAAGTAGGGGACGCCGTACTTGGCAGTCATCTCCCACAGGAGGTTCATGTTGGGGTTTTCCCATTCGAAATCCCTGGTTATGTTGTAGGTGGGAATGGGGAACGTGAAGACACGTCCCTTGGCGTCGCCGGAGGCCATCACCTCGAGGAAGGCCTGGTTGAACATATCCATTTCTTCCTGGAATTCGCTGTAGGTTTCCTTCATCGGCTTGCCGCCGATGATGACGTTCTGTGACGCGTAGTATTCGGGCACGGTAACGTCCAGGGTGACGTTCGTAAAGGGGGTCTGGAAGCCCACCCGGGTGGGAACATTGATGTTGAAGGTGACTTCCTGCAGGGCCTGCCGCACGTCATTATGGTCGAGGCCGTAATAGCGAATGAAGGGAGCGAGCAGTGTGTCGAAATTTGAAAACGCCTGGGCCCCCGCCGCTTCTCCCTGAAGGGTGTAGAAGAAATTGACGACCTGTCCGAGGGCGCTTCGGAGGTGCTTTGCCGGTTTGCTCTCCACTTTTCCAGCCACACCTTTGAATCCCTGGATCAGCAGGTCGTAGAGATCCCACCCGACACAGTAGACCGAAAGGAGGCTCAGGTCGTGGATGTGGAAATCGCCGTCCGCCTGGGCTTTCCTTACTTCCCCGGGGTAGATCTCATTCAGCCAGTACACCTTACTCACTTCCGACGAGATGTAATTGTTCAGACCTTGGAGGGAGTAATCCATGTTGCTGTTTTCGTTGATCTTCCAGTCCTTTTTCTTCAGATACTGGTCGACGAGGTCGATTTCCATCTTGTTGGTGATTTCACGAAGCCGCGCGTGCTGTTCACGGTAAATGATATATGAACGGGCCGTTCTGCGGAACGGGGACGACAGGATGATTTCCTCCACGATATCCTGAATCTGTTCCACCGTCATGACCTTGTTGTCGTAAAGCTTTTCGGAAAGGTTCAGCACCTTGATCGTCAACTTTTCAGCGACTTCCCCGTTAAACTCACCGGTTGCCTTTCCGGCCTGTGCGATGGCGTTGGTGATTTTCGATGCGTCGAACTTGACGTATCTGCCGTCCCGTTTTCGTATCTTTTTATGCATGATATCGTGCCCTCCGGTGCCGTCCCCCAAAAATGGTAAATAACACAATATATTGTATTAAATCGCAAATCAGATACCATATATAGCCACAAATTCTCATGAAATACAAGGAAAATCTGGGCTGTTGAAAATAAAAAAGAGCTCTCGTCCACTGCCGTGAATTGAACAGCGAGCGCATGCCCCGCTGCTTGCGGCGGGGTTAGCGAGCGAATATAAATAAACATTTTCCTTGGCAATCGGAGATTCCCCGCAACTCGTTGCGGGGA
>JAFGWZ010000230.1 GCA_016936905.1 Deltaproteobacteria bacterium
GCATGATCGGTTCCACGCCGCTTCTGATCCTGAACGATCTCCTGAGGCACGGAGGCCAGAGAGAATTAAGCCTCTTCAGCGTGACGCCTGTCGGGATAGCCCTTCTCGCTGCCGGATTGTTATATTTCCTGTTCTTCGGGGACTACGTCCTGCCCGGCGCGAAAGAACGGGAAGAAAAACCCGTCACCACGCAGCAGCGGCTGATCGATACCTGGAATCTGCCGACGACCATCTACCAGTGCATCATTCCTTCGAGCAGTCCCCTCGCGGGGAAAACGATAGAAGAGGCCGAACTGTGGACGAAGCACCGGCTCAATCTCCTTGCCATCGCCGAAGGAGACGACGTTCTCTACGCCCCATGGAGGCATACCCCCCTTGCCGCCGGCCAGCGGCTGGCCCTGCTTGGCGATCAGACCGATCTTGTGCGATTTGTTTCAGAGTACGAATTGCTGTTCAAAAGGGATCAGCGCCTCTTCGAACATCTTGAAACCACCGACCATGTCGGGTTCGCGGAATTAATTGTTCCTGTCAGATCGCCGATTATCGGTAAAACCATCCGTGAGATAGCCGTCCGTAAAACATATGGCATCGAGCCGATTATGCTTCTCAGCGGCGAAGGGGAACAGCGTGGGAACTTCTCCGATCAGGTGCTCCAGCCGGGTAACGCCCTCATTGTGCACGGCCGTTGGCAACAGATCAAGGCAATGGCCGATAACATCAATTTCGTTCTCATTACGCCCGTGGAAGCAACGGAGGAGGCGGAAGAGTCACGGCCGATCCTGGCAACGCTGTGCTTTGCCGGTTCTATCATCCTCGCTCTTTTCGGTTATCCCTTTGCTGTCTGTTTTCTGACGGGAGCCCTCGCCATGATACTGCTCCGGATTGTGCCGATCGATGAAGCCTACCGGGCGGTCGACTGGAAAACGGTATTTCTCCTGGCGGGACTGATTCCTCTCGGTCTGGCACTGGATCGCACCGGCGCCGCCGCATATTTAGTCTCCCATGTAATCCACCTGCTGGAGGGTACTCATGTCATCGCGGTTCTTTTTGCCGTCGGTATCTTTGCCACACTCTTCTCTCTCTTCATGTCGAATGTAGCCGCCACGGTCTTACTGGTTCCCCTCGCCGTGATTATTGCTGATGCGGCCGGGATAGACCCCCGGAGCCTCGTGTTGCTCGTTGCCATCTGCGCGTCGAACGCCTTTGTGCTTCCAACACACCAGGTCAACGCGCTGATCATGTCTCCGGGAGGGTATAGAAACGCCGATTTCATTCGGGCGGGCGGAATCATGACGGTCCTTTACCTCGTGATATCGGTGATGTTCGTGTATATCCTGTACCTGTGAGTTTCCGTCCCGATTACCCTCGCTATTTCATCTGCCGGACGCTCCAATCAACTGCGGTGTCTGCTCGTTATTATATTGCTTCCTTGCTATACGTTCCACCTGGGGTTTAAGGTAGCCGAACAGGTCGTCCAGCTTGATGGACCCGTCCGGATTAACGACATCTTCATTTTTAATGCCCTTTAACAGAAAGTAGGTGAAGAGTCCATGGCCTTTACCATCATACGTCGAACTGATCTGTTCACCCGATGAGGCGGCCAGAACCGTCATGTTCTTCGGCAGCGCAGTGCTGGCCTGAAGGTTCATCACCAGGGGCCGGGCCCCCTTGGCCAGCACGGACCGGCCCCCGGCCCCGGAAAAACAGGAGTCCAGGACCACAATGACCTCTTTTGCTGGCAGTTTTCCAAGGGCCGCA
The DNA here is from genome assembly GCA_016936905.1 of Deltaproteobacteria bacterium. Taxonomy (GTDB): domain Bacteria; phylum Desulfobacterota; class Syntrophia; order Syntrophales; family UBA6807; genus DSDU01. The sequence goes on from JAFGWZ010000230.1 coordinate 1,759, forward strand.
TACATCCGGTTTAAGGAATAACCGGTCTCGGCGATAAATGTTGGGTCTCCATCATAAGGCACCAGGTAGGCAGAGCCGTTCTTCGGGTCCGGTGCACCATGGCCGGAGAAATAGACAAAGACAGTGCCTCCCGGCTCCACGTTATTGAACAGCCATCTTTCAAAATACTTCACCAGATCAACATTGGTGGCACGCTCGTTCAGAAGCGTCACCACATTCTCTTCAGGATAGCCAAGGGCCTTTGTCAAATAATTGGTCATTGTCTGCGCGTCCCGGACGGCAAAGTCCGCCTTGGGAAGCTGCTGGCGATAACCCTCGATTCCGATAACAACAGCATGGGAATCGAGGTTGCCTTTAATCTGCATTACAGGGGGTTCATCAACGTCTGACTTGATAATGGAAACATTTCCGTCGTTTGCTGAAGGCGGGGAGTCTGTATCAGATTTCACGTAATGCGGTTTATATGGTTTTCCCCCTGCATTCTGAAGAAGGCGAATTATACCCATCTGACCTTTTTCCTGGGCCATTTGCAATGGGGTTTTGCCTTGCGCGTTCGCAAAAGAGATATTTGCGCCCCGGTCGAGCAGGAGCTTAACCAGAAGCTCATTTCCGTTATGGACCGCTACATGGATGGGTTTCCACCCGTTATGCATACCATTGTTAACATCCGCGCCGTTATCAATCAATAGGCGCACTATGTCTGGCGGTGCATTGTAACGAACCGCCTCAAAAAGGGGTGTTATCCCCAAGTCCACTGTCTCATTAACATCGGCTCCATTCTTTAGAAGGGTTTCCACCTGTCTGATATTACCGGTCCTTGCCGCTGTGCCCAGTTTCGTTGTGAAGGTGGCGCATGCCCAGAGCATGAATAACAGCGCAACGATTGAAATGAACAGGATGATTTTTCTTGTGGTGCCTTCTTTCATTAATGTTTTCCTCCCATAATCTGGGGTGTCTGTTCATTGTTGTACTGCTTCCGTGCGATGCGCTCCACCTGGGGCTTGAGATAGCCAAACAGGTCGTCCATCCTGATGGAGCCATCCGGCGAAACCACATCTTCATTCTTGATCCCCTTGAGCATGAAATAGGTGAAGAGCCCGTGGCCTTTCTCCTTGTAGGTTGAACTGATCTGGTCCCCGGCTGCAGCAGCCAGAACAGTCATATTCTTGGGAATGGCATGTGATTTCTGCAGGTTCATGACGAGGGGCCGAGCACCCTCAGCGAGAACCGAACGCCCACCTGCTCCTGAGAAACAGGAATCCAGGGCAACAATGATTTCTTTTGCGGGAAGTTTCCCGAGGAAGTCGTACATTCTATTTAATGAGTATCCGGTCTGTTCGATAAAAGAAGGATCTCCGTCATAGGGAACCAGGTAAGCGGTGCCGGTTTGCGGGTCGGGTGCACCATGGCCGGAGAAATAGACAAAAACCGTACCGTCCTGCTCCACGTTATTTGGCAACCACTTTTCAAAATATTTTACCAGATCAACATTGGTAGCACGGTCGTTCAGAAGCGTCACCACATTCTCTTCCGGATACCCCATGACTTTGAACAGGTACTCACTCATAAGTTTCGCGTCGCTCACTGCAAAATCAACCTTGGGAAGTTTCTGGCGATAATCTTCAATGCCGATTACTATGGCGTAGGCACTCTGATTTTTCTGGACCTTCAGCGAAGGTGGTTCATCAATGTCTGATTTAACTGCAGGATATATATCCCGGGGTGGTACGGTGGCAGCTAATTCCGATTTGCCTTTTGTGGAGGCAAAAATACGAACTTCCCTCGATGAAGCAATTTCCTTGCAGGTCTCTTTCAGGGCATTTGATGTCGCCCTGGATATTAACCCGCCCCAAAACCGAGCGTTTGCTTCTTTGGACCAGGTTGCAGGCATGTACTCTTTCTCCTGCACGCTGGACGTTTTAGACCATATGGACATTCCTGACAAATCGACAATCTGACTTCTCAAGGATAGATTGATGACGGAAGGTTTGCCGCCCCGTTCAGGCTCCTTATTAAAATCTTCAACAGTGGTTATAAACAGCACTTCAATGTCTGTCGGATAGGGTTCTTCCTTAACTATTTCTATGCTCTGAAAGACTGATGGTAATATGTCCAAGGATGACCGTTTTATTAATTTCCCGAAAGGAACCGTTAATGTGTTTTCTGCTCCTCCAAAATCAGGCATTGTTTTCGATAAAGTATAATTTTCGTTAGGAATAACAACCCCAACTTTAAGGGGGAGTTTTTTTACAACAAAACTGACGTCTTCAACCGGTTCGATTACAACCGGAATTGTGTAGTTCATTGCGCATCCTGCAATTAAAAACCACAAAATAAATACAAATAATTTTTTCATTAATGACCCCTTTAAAGACAAATTACTTTCTCAAATTGAAGCGCCCCTTTATTTTTTCAACGTCAGGCCTGATACTCGGACTCTGCTGGACGTTGAGCTGCTTTGCCTCGTCTTCCACCTGAGGTTTGATGCTCTCATAAATTTCGGCTAGATTATTTTTCCCTTCCTTAATTGCTTTGAGAAAGTAATAGGTAAAAACGCCGTGTCCTTTATCGGGTGATGAAGTGGATATCTGGTTGCCCTGTGCTGCCGTCAAAACGGCTGCATTGAAAGACAAGGATGCTGTCTCAGCCACAATCACAAGCGGCCTTGCTCCCTTGGCAAGGATGCTCCTTCCTCCGGAACCGGAAAAGCAGGAATCAAGAACAACGATGATTTCCTTTGTTTTTCAGAGAACCATATTTTCTGAAATTGCGCGCGTACCACAGGGGATGCAGCTTGTCTGCAGCGTCCCCGGAGAATCATTCATGAAATGAGGTATGATACATTATCGAAGGGGGGAAGGTAAAGCCGGAAAAAATCCCGATTCCTTGATCATTTCCATGTCCATCCTGGCATCTCTTCC
>JAFGWZ010000231.1 GCA_016936905.1 Deltaproteobacteria bacterium
CCCGCTGCTTGCGGCGGGGTTAGCGAGCGAATAAAAATAACAATCTTCCTTAACAGTCGGAGATTCCCCGCAACTTGTTGCGGGGAGCTTCAATTTTCCCGCTCCGGACAGTCCCCTGCTCACTCGCTATTACGCCCTCTTGGATATTCGCGACCTGACTGAACGACGCCATAACAGGGAGGCCGCTCAAAAGCTGGTTCAGAAGCCCTTCCTGGAGTTTCCCATCAAGCTGGCAGATGAGCGTCAGACGGTACGTCTTCCTGAAAGTTTTGCACAATGTCGACTGGTGTCATTTCGACAGAGGGGAGAAATCTTTAATATCTAGATATCATTAAGATTTCTCGTCGCCATTGCCCCTCGAAATGACATAAAAAAAAGATATGCAAACCTTTCTTCCCGGCGAAGGTTTTGCCGGACACGCATGGTCGCTGCGGGTGGCCCTCGCCAACTTGGATGAGGAAGATTGCCGACGGGCAGGAAAGAATAGTGTTGAGACGCTCGATCTCAACGTAAAAGACATGGTGTAGGTCCCACGTCTTCACGGCGAATCGTGTGTATGAGAGGAGGGACGGATATTCATTTATAACGGCGTTTTTATTAATAACCGTCAACCGGTCATGTGATCACAGACGTGAAATGAGCATATTTCGTATGCCGCTTGCGCGAGGTATTCCCGGTCATGACATTATACGGACCTGCTCTACGCGCAATATGGATAGACTCAAGTGAGTATCCATCATGGCCGTCGGTTTGTGTCTTTTTTTAATGCGGGCGTCATCGTTCCCCCTGTGTACCGATTATCCATGTTTACCGGGGTGGCGATAATTATATTCATGGATTTATTCTCTTATTCATCTCGAATCTTTTTTATACTGACCTCATACGGAGAGATTTGCATAACGAACTGTTTGTAAACATTAAATTCCCGTTTGCACGGGAATGACATTGAATATATCGTCTAATATTATGCAAAGGTTTGAAGTTACCGTTAAAGCGCTGTCACGCTCCGTTTTCAACCGGTGGCACGGTGTCCGACGCTTCAGGGAGAATCACGACGCAGTCTTTGCTTTCGTCGCTGCAATACATCAGAAACCCGTTACCCGGTAGACTTCTTCAATGCTGGTCTTCCCTTCGAGGATCTTGGTTGAGCCGTCCTGCAGGAGGGTTTTCATTCCGTGCCTGACGGCTTCCTGTTTGATTTCGTTGGCATCGGATGTTTTAAGGATCAGTTTCTTCAGCTCTTCATTAAGAAGCATCATTTCGAAAATGGCAGTTCTGCCCCGATACCCCGTTTTCATGCAGGCCGGACATCCCACACTTCTATAGATCGTGTGGTCCCGCAGCATCAATCGGTCGATTCCCGCTTTTACCAGTGATTCGTCATCGGGATCGTACGGTTCCCTGCATTCGGGGCAGAGCAACCTGATCAGGCGCTGCGCGACGACAGCGATGAGTGACGACGATACGAGAAACGGTTCCATGCCCATGTCGATGAGGCGGGTAATCGAGCTTGCCGCGTCGTTCGTATGGAGTGTGGAAAAGACAAGATGTCCCGTCAATGACGACTGTATCGCTATTTCGGCGGTCTCTCCGTCGCGGATTTCCCCGACCAGGATAACATCGGGGTCCTGCCGGACGATCGATCGAAGTCCCCTGGCAAAGGTGAGTTCGATCTTGGGATTGACCTGTATCTGTCCGATGCCGTCGATCTGATATTCGATGGGGTCTTCGATGGTAATGATGTTGACATCAGTTTTGTTCAAGGTGGAAAGAACCGCATAGAGAGTGGTGGTCTTGCCGCTTCCCGTCGGTCCGGTCACCAGAATAATCCCGTGGGGTGAATGAATCGTGTTGTTCAGTTGCTTCAACCGGTCGGCATCGATGCCCAGGTCGGTCATTTTCAGGATGATGCCGGTTTTGTCGAGAAGCCTCAATACGATACGTTCCCCGAAGGCGGTGGGTATGGTGGAGACGCGGATATCGATGAGTTTGTCGCCGATTTTTATATCGATACGTCCGTCCTGGGGCAGCCGTTTCTCCGCAATATTGAGTTTTGCCATAATCTTGATTCGTGACGCCAGAGACGATTGGATTCCCTTAGGCACATCCATGACATTATATAATACGCCGTCGATACGGTATCGTACGACGAGAGATTTCTGGAACGGTTCGATGTGGATATCGCTGGCCCGCGCCTTGACCGCCCGGGAAAGCATAAGATTGACCAGCTTGATAACCGGCGCACTGCTGGTATCATCGAGGAGGTCTGCTGTTTCTTCAATTTCGGAAATGATGCTGTCCGGCGATTCACCGTTCATGTCATGGATGAATGCATCCTCCGAATCGTGTCCCATGTCATAGGCAATGTTGATGGCGGAAAGAATTGCCGTTTTCGTGGCAAGAACCATGGCGGCGTCACCGACGCCGAGGATGCGCCTCAGATCGTCAAACGCCTGAAAGTTCGACGGGTCGTTGACTGCGATGACCGGACCGTCGGCGGATATGATCGGCATCATTTTGTGCTTCTTCAGAAACTGAATTGAGACCCGTTTGGTGAAATCGATATCGAGGTCATTCACCGGCAGGTTAGGCAGGTAGGGTATGTGCAATTCATCTTCCAGAGCGTGGAGGAGATCAGTCTCGGCGATTCCCTTATGCTGTGTCAAAATATCTACCATACCGTCGCCTTTTGCCGCCTGTATGGTCCGTATTTCCTCGGTGATGTCGTCTGAAAGGCCATATTTGGCCAGATGTTTGTTTGAATAGAATGGTTTATGATTTATATATGTCATTTACATCTCCTGATTTTATGGTTCCATCGGGGAAGAAAACACCTTCCATAATGCGAATACATCAATTAAATCGCTATCACAAAAAGAATTCGGGAATTCAATGGAGCAATTCGACGTTCCGATCCCATATTCCATTACAATGCCTCTTTTGGTCTTGCCGAGGGACATGAATCCGCGATTCTCCAATCTCTCACACCGCCGGTTTAAGACGGCGGCAGTCTATTCCTGATGATTCTTCTTTTTGATAATTCCCTCTCTGACGTTGTTGAGATGTTCCTGTTTTTCTTCGAACAGATCTTTCGCCTCGATGGGGTTTTCAACGATGTGAGGGGTAATGAAGATAAACAGATTCGTTCGCTCCCGTCGTTCGCTCCGGTATTTGAAGAGCCATCCCAGGAGGGGCATGTTGCCGAGACAGGGAACCTGATAAGTGGTTTGTGTAATATCGTCACCGACGAGACCGCCGATGACGATGGTATTCGTGTCTTTAATGGACACGGCCGTCTTGGCCGTCCGTTTCAGCGTCGTCGGTCGGTCCGTCGCCGTATCGGTATCAACGAGCTTCGTCACCTCCTGGTAGATGTTGAGCCGGACAAACCGTTCCTGGCTGATCTGCGGCGTTATTTTGAGGGTGACGCCCACATCTTTGTATTCATAGCTGCTGTAGTCCACATTCGCCGACGAGGTTTCCGCCCGTGTCTGATAGGGGACATTCTTCCCCACATAGAGTTCCGCCTCTTCATTATCCAGCGTCAGGATCTGCGGCGTCGACAGGATGTTGACATCCTTGTCCTTCTGGTATGCGTTGAAGATCGCACCGAGACTCGGGAACTTCAGGCCGCCGATGGAAATCGTTTCACCGAGGACGCCGACGGAAAAGCCTTTCGGCAGCGAAACCGCACCGGCGCTCGACGTTGAAACCAGACTGCTGTCGCCCCGGAACGACCCGGCGCCGACCTTCACACGGCCCGTCGAAATGTATTCGCCGGCCGTCCACTCGGCGCCGATATTAAAGTCTTTATCCACGTTGACTTCCATGATCAGCGCTTCGATGTAGACCATGGGGCGGGGCACGTCGAGCTGCCTGATGACTTCTTCAAGGACGGCATAGTCGTCCCGGCCTGCGGTGATGATCAGCGTATTCGTTGCCGTATCCGGGATAATCTGCATGTCTTTCGAAAGGGCCGGCGTCTCTCCTTTTCCCTGCGTTTTATCCGTCTTGGCGGGGAGGTTCATCAGGACCTTGGCCAACTCTTCCGCATCGGCATTCTGGAGATGGTAGACCCGCACCTTGGCCTCGCCCTTCGGGACCTCCTTGTCGAGGAGTCTTATCAGTTCCCTGATGCGATAGGTGTCGATTTCACTTGCCAGCGTTATGACGGTATTCGTCCGGTCATCCGAAACGATTTTGATGGGGGTTGCAGGCGATCCTTTCTGGGCTCGTGCCGCCTCCTGGAAAATGAGACTCAATGATTTTGTTGTTTCCGTTGCCGATGCATACATGAGGGGGATAACGGAGATCTGTTCCTCCGTCCCCTCGATGTCGAGCGCTTTGACGATGGTAAGGAGTCGCTGGATGTTGGAGAGCAGATCGGTCACGATGAGCATTCCCGTCGGGGAATATGATAGGATAACGCTCGATTTCGATACCAGCGGGGTCAGCACTTTTTTCATTTCCTCGGGACTCGCATATTTCAGTGAAATGATCTGCGTGACGATCTTATCCTCGGGGGTAATCGCCTCCCGTTTCAGACGGGTTTCAATGTTTTTCTCTTTTGCATCCTTCGAGGGGATGATCTTGATGATGTCTCCCGCGGGAACGGCGGTGTATCCGTGAACATCAAGCACGGATTCGAACACTTTGTATGCCTCCTTCAGTGATATCTTTCCCGGTGAAACGATCGTGACATTCCCCCGGACGGCCTTGTCGATGACAAAGTTCCTGCCGGTTATCTCACTGATAAATTTTATGAAAACGTTGATATCAACATCGTTGAAATCGATGGTGATGGTTGCCGTATCATCGGGTTGTACCGTGGCGGCCGTGGTTGTCGCGACAGGGTCTTTATGACCGGTGACACGGGCGCCGATGGTCGGTGTGGCGCTGCAGACCATCATGATAAGTGCAGCGATAAGAAGAATGATACGGAGCGTTGTCCTTCGTAATACTGTTGTCATGGTGTTCAATCGTTTCCCGGTTTCCATGGCTGTGCGGTGAAACGTCCTTTCGTTTTATTGACTGTCGGTTTCCGATTGTGCAGAACCGAGTCTCCTGATATCTTCACGTGACGGAAGCAGCAGCTTCTGGCCGGGATACACCGTATCCGACTTTGCCAGTATGGGATTCAGATCCCTCATGAGTTCGAGAATTCCGTGCACCGCGGCATCGGAGACCCCGAAGTGTCTCCGCACGATATCGAAGATCAAGTCGCCTTTTTTCACGGTATATATATCTTTTACCTCCGGGGAGGCGGTTGCCTGCGTCCCTGTTAGTTCGACAAACTCGGAGGTGTTACGTAACATGCTTAAATCGCTATCATTGATCGCCCAGTTGATCACATTCTTTCTTAATGCAATCGCTTTTTTCAGGTAATGTATGCCCTGAGCCGTGTCGCCCGAGATCGTATGAACGCAGGCGAGATTGTAGTAAGGGTCTACGTAGTCGATGTCGATGCCTACGGCATTCTGAAATAACTGCTGTGCATGCCTGTATTTATGCTGCGACATGTAGATGACGCCGAGATTATTCATGGCGGCGACATACTTCGGATCCTTCTTCAGAACCTTCAGGTATAGTTGTTCCGCCATGGCCGGATTGCCGGTCCGCTGGAAGGCGAGCGCCTTTTCGTATAGCTGCCGGGTGTCGGGAGTTGCTGAAGCAGGCGGCGGTTTTACCTGCGCCTGCCTTTGTTCTTCGGAAGGTTCGGTGCCGGCGTGCGGCGGGGATACGGATGCCATCGGCGCTGAACATGACGGCGTCGCCTGTTTCGGCTTTATCGAAGGCCCAGGCCGGTTCGAACCTGATGGTTTCCGATGCTCGATAGGTTCCGTCGGAGTGGAAGATGATCCCTGCTGCACAACCGCCGGCGCTGCTGTTGGTCCTGACGACGCGGTATCCGTGTGAGCAACGGCGTGGCGGGGCTCTTTGTTTCTGTTGCCCGTTTCCGTCGTTAAATACGCGGTGGTTATGATGCCGAGCAACAACAGGCAACCGGCTGCAATGAAGGGAATCTTCCACCGGTATTTCCTCCGGCTCGTTTTGTCTTCATGTTTGCCCATCAGTTCCCGATACCGCAGATACAAAGAATCTTTCTCCATTTGGGCTTTTTTCAATGCGTCGTTAATATAGCTCATGGTACGCTGTCCCATGACGATAGAATGTTTGCAAGGTGGGCACTGTTGATGATTCCGAGCAGTGCCATGATGATGAAGAAAAAGAAAACATACAGCAAGACATTCCACCGTATCGAAGTGAAACGAATCGTATGGCTGATCATATGCCGGCCTCCGATGTCGTGGGCCGCCTGTTTGATAATCCTGCCGTCGATTTCACGGTTATCTTCCGTATAAGCAATCAGCAATGCCCGGTCGCAGATGGTGTTGATTCTGCGGGGGATCCCTTTAGAAAAATCATAGATGGCACTATATGCTCCCGTGACAAAACGGGGGATGTCGTTCGCCCCGCTGGCAACGGAGAGTCGATGATTCACATAGTTCCGGGTCTGTTCCCGGTCAAGCGGTTCAACGTCATACCTGACGGTAATCCGCTCGTTGAGCTGTTTCAGCAGGGGCGAGTACAACAGATCATCCAGTTCGGGCTGTCCGAGAAGGACGATCTGCAACAGCTTTTCCTTTTCCGTTTCGAGATTTGAGAGCATCCTGATCTGTTCCAGCGTTGTGAGGGGAAGATTCTGACTTTCGTCGATAAGCAGGACGGCGTTCTTCCCCACGGTAAAATTTGCGAGCAGAAAAGCATTGAGGGCGTCGATATACCGCTTTTTCGACGGTTTTCCCGGTTCAAGCGTGATTCCGAACTCATGAATGATTGTTTTCAGAAGATCCAGATCGGAGATATAGGAGTTTAGAATCAAAGCCGTCGAGATCGATTCGTTGAGCATGGAGAGAAGTGCTCTGCAGATCGTTGTCTTCCCCGTACCGATTCCTCCCGTTATGACGATAAATCCTTTTTTCTCGTTGATACCGTAAATGAGGTGATTCAGGGCCTCGCGATGCTGGGGGCTCAGATAAAGATATTTCGGGTCGGGCGTTACGTTGAACGGATTTTCTTTCAGGCCGAAGAACGATGTGTACATAGGGTAGTGTACTCTGCTGTTCTGTTATCGGGATGTCCCAGCGGAAGATTCCTTCGATTGATCCTCCGCAACCGCTGAGGCATGCCGTGGTGTCCGCCCTTGGCAGACCCGTTCATTACTGGAAGACGTACCGTAATTCTTCCTCTTTCCCTCTCCGTTTGATATTGAGGGTGACTTCCGAACCGCTTTTCATGGTGCTGTATAGGCCGAGCATCTTGTCCGCGCTTTGCAGGGGTTCACCGTTGAACCCCCTGATGACGTCACCGTTTTTCAATCCCATCTTCTCGAAAAGACTGCCCGATTTTATTCGGTTTACCATGAAGCCGTCGGGCTTTCCTCCCGAAAAGTAGGGTCGTACACGAACTTGAGCGAGCAAGTCGTTCATGTTCTGAAACGCGTGATCGATGTCGCCTTTACTCACCTGTATGGAACCGCCCGGCTGTCCTTTGCCTGTGCTTCCCGTGGCCGGTTTTACCTGCCCGGCATAGGTATCCTTCATGAGCAGCACTTCATCTTTGCCGCCGATTCTCAAAATGACCTTGCCTTTGAGAATTTTGATTATCGTGGCGTCGGCGACCGTGTCGCCCGCTTTGAACAGTCCCTGCTTTCGTTTTTTCTTTTCCTCGATGACGGCATAATCAAAGTCGCCG
>JAFGWZ010000027.1 GCA_016936905.1 Deltaproteobacteria bacterium
GCTCAGGACGGCGTGGGAAACACCATGAATGCGGGGAAGATCGTGATTCATGGAAAGGCCGGAGAGATACCGGGGCACTCCATGCGGGGTGGCAAGGTCTATATAAGGGGAGACGTGGAATACCGGGCGGCCATCCACATGAAAGAGTACCTGCAGCAGATACCATGGCTGGTGATCGGCGGAACGACAAAGGATTACTGCGGCGAATATATGGCCGGCGGTCGCGTCGTCGTACTCAATCTCGACGATAAGAAGCCGTCGCCGGTGGGATACAGTGTCGGCACCGGGATTCACGGGGGAGCCATCTATGTCCGGGGCGATGTTCGTGAATACCAACTCGGTCCCGGAGCCATTTTCGCTGATATGGACGACGATGACAGAATGTTTCTCACTGCCTCGCTCGATGAGTTCGGCAGGGACCTGGATGTTGACATGTCGTGCATCTCTCTGTACGACTTCGTGAAAATCACCAAGAAAGGGCATCGTCCCTTCGCCAATCTTTACACCCCGGGAATGAACATCAAAACGGAAGCACCGAAACACTTCAATCTTACACCGCCCTGTATGTTCAATTGTCCGACCGGCATACCGACCCCCGTTTTTCTCAACCTTATTAAAGATGGGAAGGTTCGAGAAGCACAGCTTTTGATGGATGAGTTTACCCCCTTCCGCATGTCGGTATGCGGGACGGTGTGCCCCGGCCTCTGCATGGATGCCTGCAACAGGGGCCTCATTGACGGGCACATCGAGCTTCGCGACATTGCCCGGACTTATTATCCGCAGTTCAAGCCGACCAGGAAAGACGATCGAAGCGAGAGCATTTCGGTTATCGGTGCCGGGCCGGCGGGACTGTCGGCGGCATGGCAGCTCTCCCGCAGGGGATATCATGTTACTGTTTATGATGCCATGAATAGCCTGGGGGGGAAAGTGAGAAAGGCTATTCCACGTGACCGCCTTCCCGATGAAGTACTTGACAAAGATATAGAAAGAATCAGGTCGCTTCCCATTGAGTTCAAGCTGGGAGTAACGGTCGACAGGGATTCGTTTCATGACATTTACGATGCCAGTGACGTCGTTGTCGTCGCCACGGGCGCTCACAAGACAAAGAGAATCCCTTATCCGGGGGGCGAAAGGATTCTGTCAGGCCTGCAGTTTCTTCTCGATATCAACGAGGGAAGGCCCCTCGATCTTTCCGGGAAAATCGTTCTCATCATCGGGGCGGGTAATGTGGGCATGGACATTGCCTGTGAATCGTGGCGCCTCGGAGCGAAAAAGGTAACCGCCGTGGATATCCAAAAGCCCCTTGCATTTGGAAAGGAATTGGCGATGGCGACGGAGAGGGGAACAACGCTGCTCTGGCCGAAAGTCATCAATAAATTGACGAAGACGGGCGTCCATTTTACCGATGGGACATCGGAGAAGGCGGATGTGGTGATCTTCAGTATCGGAGAAGTGCCGGACGCGTCGTTTTTACCGGATTCTGTGTATCGGGACGAACGGGGATACGTGGTGACAGCGAACAGATCCCTGAAAAGCAGTGATGAAAAGATTTACGGTTGCGGTGACATAGTAAAGGCGGGGCTTGTGACGGACGCGATCGGATCGGGACGGCTGGCGGCCGTGGAAATTCACGCGTGGCTGAACGGGAATGAATTTGTGTACCCGGAAAAACGGCTTGTGCCCCCGTGGAGGATTAAGACCGAGTATTTTGGAGGCGAGGAGGAAGAAGTCGACCGATGTATGAGTTGCGGTACCTGCATATATTGTGATAAATGTATCGACAACTGTCCACAGGGGGCATTGTCGCGGAACGGGGAGATCTTTACCATTGATCCCCAGCGATGCACGTTCTGTTATACCTGTGTCAATGTCTGTCCCCGTGGAGCAATCCAGACAGGCTTTATCGAAGACATTTTGGCAGGCAATGGAGCAGGATGACCCCGGCAATACGGTTTCGGTACTGGCGAATGTGTCAATTTACTGCGGAAGGGACAGCGTGAGCCATGAGGACAAAGTTCATCTTTATTACGGGAGGAGTTCTATCGTCGCTCGGCAAAGGGCTGGCAGGCGCTTCCATAGCGGCCCTTTTGGAATGCAGGGGGTTGCGGGTTACCAATCAGAAGCTTGATCCGTATATCAATGTCGACCCGGGGACGATGAACCCATTCCAGCACGGTGAGGTGTATGTCACCGACGATGGAGCGGAAACAGACCTGGACCTGGGTCACTATGAGCGGTTTACCAGCGCGTGCATGAAAAGATCAAACAATCTTACGACGGGCCAGGTTTATTTCTCCGTCATATCGAAAGAGAGGAAAGGAGAATACCTCGGTGGCACCGTTCAGGTTATTCCTCATATAACCAATGAGATAAAAGATTACATAAAAGATGCCTCCGCCGGATATGATGTGGCGCTCGTGGAAATCGGCGGCACCGTGGGAGATATCGAAAGTCTCCCCTTCCTCGAAGCGATACGGCAGTTCCGAAACGAGGTGGGGAAACAGAATGCCATCTTCATCCACCTCACCTGGGTGCCGTACATCAAGACGGCAGGAGAGGTAAAAACAAAACCGACGCAGCACAGCGTCAAGGCGCTCCGTGAGATCGGCATCCAGCCGGATATCCTGCTCTGTCGCACGGAAGACTTCCTCACCAAGGAAATCAGGGGAAAGATATCCCTTTTCTGCAACGTCGAAGTGGAATCGGTTTTCACCGCGAAAGACGTGGAAAGCATCTACGAAGTTCCCCTCATTTACCACCAGGAAGGGGTGGATCAGAAAATCGTCGAACTTCTCAATATCTGGACGGGACAGCCCCGGCTGGACGAATGGGAACGGCTTGTCAGCAGGATCAAGAATCCCTCGCGAGAGGTATCGATTGCCATCGTTGGAAAATACGTCGACTGGACAGATTCGTATAAAAGCCTGAACGAAGCCCTCGTTCACGGAGGTATCGGTAACAACTGCAAGGTTAATCTCTGTTTTGTCGACTCGGAGCAGCTCGAAAGGGAGGGAATCCACGGACAGTTCGACGGAATCGGGGGGGTCCTTGTTCCCGGAGGCTTCGGACGACGGGGGATCGAAGGCATGATAGAGGCCGCCAGTTATGCCAGGATGAACAATATTCCCTATTTCGGAATCTGTCTCGGCATGCAGGTGGCCGTCATCGAGTTTGCCCGCCATGTCTGCGGCCTTGAGAAGGCAAACAGTGCCGAATTTGACAGTGAAACGCCCTATGCGGTTATCGACTTCCTTCCCGAACAGCGAACCATTGCCGATATGGGGGGAACGATGAGGCTTGGGGCATATCCCTGCCGGGTTGAGCGTGATACGTGCGCATTCGAAGCCTACGGAAAACAGGAAATCAGCGAGCGGCATCGCCACCGGTATGAATTTAATAACGATTACAAAGAACCCCTTGTTCAGAACGGAATGAAGATCAGCGGAACATCCCCGGACGGCCATCTCGTCGAAATCATAGAACTGAAAGACAACCCCTGGTTTCTGGGTTGCCAATTTCATCCTGAATTCAAATCAAAGCCGACGCGGCCCCATCCGTTATTTGTGAAATTCATCGAAGCCTCACTCAACGGCCGCTGACGGACATCGGGCCACCTGGCTCAACGCGTCATCTTGGGCGGCATGTTCCGTGTGATGGAGGGATAGGATCGTCGTATAATGTCTACTATCTTGAATACATTAAAAATAATATGGAAGTTCCTGAAAGGTGTCAGGGTATTTATCGGCCGTGATATTAGAATGGCGCCCGACGGTTCCGTCATATTGTTTCCGTTGATCAGTGATACGCTCGCCTGCGGCCTAGTCGGCATACTGACGGTAAAGCGTGCCGCGCCAGGAAACGATGACGCTCTTGTCAAACGACTCGCCCGATACTGCGCCGTCATCGAGGAATCGGGCGTTGAGAGGCTGTTGAACCGTTCCATGAAGATCGGTGACTATCTAGGAGGGGCTCCACTGCTCAGCGGGATTGCGGGAGTGGTGAGGGGCTTGAAGGGAGCCGATGCCTGGGGGAAGGTTTTTTCTGCCGCCGGCGGAATGGAGGAACTGTCTCAATCCTCAAAGAGGCTCGGCGAGTTCATCGCACGGGAAGATAGGCTGATAGAAACCAATGCGCCCCGTTTCACCACTACCGAGTTGGAAAACATTAATGAATCAATGATCCGCCTGAAGGATGCGGCATGGGCGCTTGCAAGGGACCTCCTGGACAACGCCGGCGGCGTCCTCTTTCTTGCCGGGGATGATGATCCATCGGCTGTCCCTCGTGAGAGCCTTAATAAATACAGAAATATCAATCTATTAATAAACGCTCTTGACCGTTTGGAGGTGCGCGGAAGAGATTCGGCGGGGGTACAGATTACTGTTGCCGTCAATGGTATAAACGGTATCGATGAGGTGGTGGAGGAACTATCCCGCAACAGTCTCGCCGGCGAATGGCGCGAAAGGACCGCTCCCGGAGACCTTCTCGACGGCTCTATTCAAGTATCGACCATGGCCGGCAAGCGGGGCCCCGCCACACTGCTGACCTTTACGTACAAAAAAGCGGCGGTGACGGGAGAACTCGGTGAAAACGGCAGGTATCTCCGGGATCGAATACGGAACGATAAGGTATTTCAAAGAGTTATCAGTATCCCATCGGAGCTCGATTCGTACATGGCTCACACGAGATGGGCGTCCGTCGGCTCTATCACGGAGGAAAACTGCCACCCTATTAACAATTATACTCACAGCCGGCCGACGGAAACGTCATTCCCGGCACCCCTGTCGCCGGGAGATATTCCACCTGGCGGGAAAACCGGCGCGACGATCAATGTTGTCCTGAACGGAGACATCGACAATTACGGGGAACTCAGGGCTCAACTGGAATCGGAGGGGCAGCCGCTCATTGAAGGTTCGGTGACAACGGATACAAAGATAATACCCCTTCAGGTCGAACGGTACCTCTCCGCCGGAAATTCCCTGCGGGAATCCTTTCGCCTGGCACTGAATGATTTTGAAGGTTCTCATGCCATCGCCATGACAAGCGATCGCGAGCCGGATAAAGTCTTCCTGGCGCTGAGGGGAAGTGGACAGTCGCTTTATGTCGGCCTCGGCGACGACCAGTTCATGTATTCTTCCGAACTATACGGGATTGTCGAGGTAACCGATCGCTTCATAAAAATGGACGGTGAAACGGAAAGAACCCAGGGGAATCCCTCTACAAAGGGGCAGGTGTTTGTTCTTGACAGCAGTTCCGGTGGAACCATCGATGGCATCAACGCCTTCTATTACGACGGGCATGAGCTGCCGCTGTCGGACGACCGCGTCCAGGAAGCGGAAATCACCACCAGGGATATCGACCGAAAGGGATATCCCCATTATCTCCTGAAGGAGATCTTTGAAGCCCCCCTCTCGGCACGAAAGACGATGCGGGGGAAGTATCACATTTCCTGCGGCGACGACGGCACGGTCGATACGGTCACGTTTAACCTGGGAAGGGATGTCATCCCGGCTGAAACGGTTGACGCCCTCCGGGCAGGCCGTGTCAAAAAGATCTTCGTGGTGGGGCAGGGGACAGCCGCGGTGGCGGGAGCGGCAATTGCTGAGGCACTTGCGCAGTATGTACAGGAGAGGGACATACATATCGAAGCGAAAAAGGCATCGGAGCTCAGCGGATTTTCCCTCCGGACCGATCTGAACAATGCCCTGGTCATTGCCGTAACCCAGTCGGGAACCACCACAGATACAAACCGGGCGGTGACGCTGGCAAAAGAGCGGGGGGCACGGGTCATAGCAATCGTCAATCGACGGCAGTCAGACATCACCCACGTGGCAGACGGAGTTTTCTATACGAGTGACGGCCGGGATATAGAGATGTCAGTAGCGTCGACCAAGGCGTTTTACTCACAGATCGTCGCCGGCTACATCCTCGCCTTGTTCATAGCTAAACTTTTGGAAACGATGTCTGACAATGCCATCGCCCGTGAACTCGCAGATCTCGAAAGCGCGCCGGAGAAAATGAAGATTGTCATCGACGAAAGGGAAAGAATCCGCGAGTCGGCATGGGATATCGTGAAAAAAAAGAAATACTGGGCCGTTGTGGGAAGCGGTTCGAACAAGGTCGCAGCTGATGAAATCAGGATAAAATTAAGCGAACTCTGTTATAAGACCATATCATCGGATATTGTGGAAGATAAAAAGCATATCGATCTTTCTTCCGAACCGCTGATCGTTGTTTGCGCTGCCGGCAACCCCGAAACGGTTATCGATGATATCGTGAAAGACGTGGCGATCTTTAAAGCCCATGCAGGTTCTGTCGTGGTGATCGCCGACACCGGTGAATCAAGGTTTGACGGCATAGCCGACGCTGTGCTGCCCGTGCCGAAGGCAACATTCCCCACATCGGTCATCCTGAATACCCTGGCGGGACATATATGGGGCTATTATGCCGCCTGCGGCATCAACGATGACGGAGAATTTTTCAGAGTCTTCAGGAACCGGTTGTCATTGAAAGTCCATGAACTCGATATGAAAAATCAGACACTCTTTGAAAAGGTGACCGACAGAGGGCTGCGTGCCAGTGTAGAAAACTTTACACGGGAGTTTCATGAAAGAAAGAATAAAGGGTTCTTCTCTTCGTTAAGCACCGAAATCGCGGCAGATATCCCGATTCTTCTGAAATATTCAATTGGGAAACTTCCTCTTGAAGACTTCTGGGAGGAATTCAGGGACACGAGAATATCGTCATCACCGCTTGACATGTTGGACCTGTACCTCGGCAGGGCCATCGACGAATTGTCGCGGCCCATCGATGCAATCAGGCACCAGGCAAAGACAGTAACGGTCGGGACGAGCCGAAAGAGTGAGGCACTCACAGGGATTATCTTCGATTTCTTAAAGGGGCTCTCATTTTCACTCGAAAACCTGACAGCCCGTGACGGCGATGCGGTGAGACGGCTTCAGCGTGCCGTCTCAGACATTCGGGGCTATACGCTTTACGCCATTGAGTACCTTGAAACGGATGGTACGCCGGGAGAGAAGACAACCATATCTATTGCAGGGAAAGGAGGCATTTCACGGTCCATGAGATCGCGTGTTGAAGTGCCGAGCATGCTCAGCGGAACGAAACGGACAATTGCGCGAACGGGAGAAATCTATGCCGGACTGGGAAAGCGGGACAAATCTCCTATAGTCATCATGCCGCTCCTGGGGCATAATCACCGGATCGAGCATGTCCTGCTGCTTCACGTTGTCTTCAGGGACGACCTGGCTCCCTCGGAAAAGAAAGACGTTCTCGGTGACAAGTTCAACAAGATCCGCAATCTTGTCAATGAGTACGATTTTCACTGGAATGACGAATATCTCCGCAGTCTCCCCATTGAATCCCTTCTCGGTGAAGGGGTAGACGTTATTGTGGGAGAGTTGATGAACGTGATGGAAGGCGAGAGGATGCAGTGATATGATCGCCATTATCGACTACAGGGCGGGAAACCTCAGGTCCGTTGAGAGGGCATTGGCCCATTTGGGAGAGACTTGCAGAATTACCGACCGGCCGCTGGAAATACTGTCGGCCGAGCGGGTTATCTTTCCCGGCGTCGGCGCAGCCGGGGCGGCAATGGATATTCTGCGATCAACGGGGCTTGACGGTGTCATCCGTGAGGTCGTCGGCCAGGGCACCCCTTTTCTCGGTATATGTCTCGGTGCGCAGATCATCCTCGAAAAAAGTGACGAAGGGGATGCTGCCTGTCTCGGCCTGATTGATGGCGCGGCAAAAAAATTCACCGACATGAATCTCAAGATTCCCCACATGGGGTGGAATACCATTTTGCCGGTTCGTTCTCATCCTGTCCTTGCCGGCATCGATGAACGGGCGCAGTTTTACTTCGTCCATTCATATTACCCCGAGCCCCAGCGGCGGCAGGACGTGGTCGCATCGACCGACTATGGCCGTACCTTTGCCTCGGTGATCGGGAAGGGAAATATCATTGCCATGCAGTTTCACCCCGAAAAGAGCGGAAGGCATGGACTTGCCATACTGAAAAAATTCTGTGAATGGGACGGGTCGATAGTAAGATGTTGAGTAAACGAATCATTATCTGCCTTGATGTTCGGGAAGGCAGGACAACCAAAGGGATTAAATTCAAAGAGAATATCGACATCGGGGATCCCGTTGCCATGGCCCGGGACTATTACGAACAGGGGGTGGATGAACTGGTCTTTTATGATATTACCGCATCCTCGGATAAGCGCAGTATACTCATCGACGTTGTCGACAACGTGGCACGCACTATCTTCATACCATTTTCGGTGGGAGGGGGGATACGGTCTATTGACGATATATATGCCGTGCTGTATGCCGGAGCGGAAAAAATCAGCGTTAATACAGCCGCGGCGCTGAATCCCCGCCTGATTACGGAAGGGGCAAACATATTTGGAAGCCAGTGTATCGTCCTTGGAATGGATGCAAAGCGGGTGGAGAAAAGCAGGAAAATACCGTCGGGATATGAAGTATGGATAAACGGCGGCCGGACTCCCATGGCTATCGACGCCCTCGAATGGGCGAAACAGGCCGAGGATCTGGGTGCCGGTGAGATATGTCTTAACTCTATCGATGCCGACGGCACCAATGATGGATATGAACTGACCGTTACATCCTTGATTTCGCGGGCCGTATCAATTCCGGTGATTGCATCGGGCGGTGCAGGCAAGCCGGAACACCTCAGAGATGTCCTTATGGAATCGGGTGCCGATGCGGCACTGATAGCATCGATGGTGCATTATCGCCAGTACACCGTGGGAGAGATCAAGTCGTATCTCCAGGGTGAAGGGGTCCCCGTTCGATCTTTCATATAGCCCGGGACCGCTTTCCCGGTTGATTTATTCAAAAGCTTCTAATTGCTTGCCTTTTCCCCCCTCATGGTATAAATACACAATCGTCACGTCATGGGTGATCATGGTACCTATGGCCCTGTGCCATGTATGTTATGATTATTTCGACGTTAATCCCCGGGGCTGCAAGCGGCCCGATCAATGAAAAAGAATCGGAGGCATTACGAATGATAGTTGTAGAAGGTACGGTACCATGCGCTATATGCAAGACCGGGACGGCGGTTGTTTATTGCGATGGCTGTGAGAAGCCCCTTTGCGAGGATTGTCGTGTATTTGATATATGGTGTTACGGGTGCAGCCACGGCGACACCAAGGCATTCTGCCGAACATGCAAGGCCGATATCAACATCAACCCATGGAGCGGGGATGTTCCGGAGTAGTGTGTCATGAAATATGAAGGAATGATCATACGTCCTCCCAGCGAGGCGGGGAGTCTCCTCCTTCAGGTGACTGTCGGATGTTCCCACAATAAATGCTCATTCTGTGGAACATACCGGGACGTGCGGTTCAGGATCAAGAGTTTTCAGGAAATCGAAGAAGATATCGTCGAGGCCGCCGGATACGGAAGGATAAAACGTGTTTTCCTCTGTGATGGCGATGCTCTCATGCTACCTCAGAAGAAACTTGTTCCGATTTTTGAGTCCATCAGAGAAAACATCAGGGGAGTCGAGCGTATCGGCCTGTACGGAAACGCCAAGAGCATCATGAGGAAGGCACCGGATGAACTGAGGCAACTGCGGGAACTGGGCCTCGGGATTGTCTATCTCGGTGTCGAGACGGGCAACGGTGAAATCCTCCGGAAGATAAACAAGGGCGTCGATTACGAGACGATGGTCAAAGCGGGAAGAAGGATTAAAGAAGCGGGGATCACCTTGTCCTGTACAGTGCTGCTCGGTATCGGCGGAACTGAAATGAGTGCCGTGCACGCCATGGATACGGCCCGGATTCTGACCGATATCGATCCTGATTATGTTGGAGCGCTGACGGTCATGTTGATTCCCGGCACACCCCTTCATGACGATTACATTGCCGGGCGGTTCAAGCTTCCCGACACATTCGGTTATCTCGAAGAACTGGGGATCATGGTTGCCCATTCCGATTTTACCGATTGTTTCTTTACATCGAATCACGCGTCGAATTACCTGCCCATCAGAGCGCGGATGCCGGGGCAGAAAGATGAAATCGTCCACCTGATCCACCGTGTCATCACGTCGAACGACCGCCGGATTCTCCGCCCGGAGTTCATGCGGGCGCTGTAGAAGGAGGGAACCATTTTTAAGAAACAGAACAGATCGTGGATTTACACCTTTCTGTCACGTATCGGAAAGCAAAAGGATATCGGCGATCTGGAAGAGGAAATCACAGCCGTTCTCAGAGAAGGGAAGGAAAAAGGCCTGATTGACGAGCAATCAGGTGAAATGATCCAGAGCGTTCTCGATCTGCGGCAAAAGGTTGTCCGGGAAGTCATCATTCCAAGGACGGAAATTATCGCCCTTACGATCGATGCCCCTATCGAAGAAGTGATCGACCTGATACAGAAATATGGACATACGAGGATGCCCGTCTATGACGGAAGTATCGATAACATCGTCGGAATTCTCAATGTGAAGGACCTCCTGCAATTCTGGTCGAAATCAACGGAAGACTTACCTATAAAGTCAATCCTGAGAAAAGCCTATTACATTCCCGAAACGAAAAACATCCATCTCCTCCTTCATGAATTGAAGGAACGGAAATCGCATATGGCGATCGTTATCGATGAATACGGTGGAACGACCGGACTGGTAACGCTGGAAGACCTCATCGAAGAAATCGTCGGCGAGATCCATGACGAGCATGACGTAGAGGAAAATGCCTTTACGGCGATGCCCGACGGCACGGTCCTCGTCGACAGCAGGGTTGAGATAGAAGAATTTGAAGAATATTTTGGTGTGACGATTCCGGAAGGAAAGTTTGAAACCCTTGGGGGGTATATATTCCATCTCATCAAAAAAATCCCCGCTCCCGGTGAAACGATAACCGACGATTACTTTGAAATGACGATTGAATCGGCCGATGAACGCAGCATCAAGAAGGTCAGGATAACACGGATTGCCGTGGAGCCGAAGCCCGATTTAGGTGTATAGTCCAAAGAAACAGCAAAGACCGGTCTGAGCGATGGATAGAAAAACGCTTCTCCTTACGATAAGCTCCGGATGCTTATTGATTTTTTCCTTCCCCAAGGTGGATTATAATTTTCTCATCTGGATTTCCCTTGTTCCGCTTCTCATTGCCCTTCGAGACAAGACCCCTGTCCAGGCACTTATTGCCGGGCTGGTAACCGGCGTCATCTACAACATTGGTATTCTCTACTGGGTTACGTTTGTCGTTGTCCAATACGGCTACCTCCCGCTCTCCCTTGGTATTGCCGCTATGCTGCTCCTGTCGCTGTACATGAGCCTGTATGTGGCCGTCTTTTCAGCGGGGGTGGTCTTCTGCCGGTCGAAAGGGTATGACGAGGCCATATCGGGGCCACTGCTCTGGACCTGTCTCGAGTTCGGCAAATCTCATCTGTTAACGGGGTTTCCCTGGGAAAATCTCGCGTATTCGCTCCATGACAATCTGCACCTTATCCAGATCGTGGATGTTACGGGTATCAATGGACTGTCATTCTTCATTGTTTTCATAAATTGCGTTGTCTATAAGGCGCTCATGGTTACCGCGGAGACGAAGCGACCGGTCCTGGCCGGTGTTATAGCCGCGGTTCTCATGGCGGGAATCATCTTCTTCTACGGAACATATCGTCTCAACGCGATACGGGCCATTGAAGAACGCCGGGACGAGTCGCTTCGGGTAGCTGTCGTACAGGGAAATATCGACCAGTCTGTGAAATGGAATCGGGATTATCAGCTTCGAACGCTCGACATCTACAGAGAATTAACCCGAGCGGTATCCCAAAGGAAACCCGGATTAATCGTCTGGCCTGAGACGGCTGTGCCTTTCTTTTTCCAGAATATAGATGAAAAACATCGGTTGGTGACCGGCATCGCCAGAGATGCGAAGGGGTATCTCCTGTTCGGCAGCGCGAGTTACGACAGCGAAGAGGAGAGGAACTATTTTCGAAACAGTGCCTATCTCGTTGATCCCCAGGGAACGGTTGCGGGGAGGTACGACAAAGTTCACCTTGTTCCCTATGGTGAATATGTTCCGTTACATCGATTTTTCTTCTTCCTCGATAAACTCGTGGTCGGTGTGGGAGATTTCAGACCGGGAAAAGTTCTGGAACCACTCAGAATCGGAGAAAAAAAAGCGGGTGTACTGATCTGTTATGAAGGAATATTTCCTGAGATCAGCAGGTCCTATAAGAGAAAAGGAGCGTCGCTTCTTGTAAATATCACGAACGACGCCTGGTTCGGCACATCATCCGCTCCGTATCAGCATCTGACGATGACTGCATTCAGGGCGGTGGAAAATCGACTGTATATTGTCAGAGCCGCCAATACGGGAATCAGTGCGATCATTGCCCCCACCGGTGAAATTGTCGCGCGGACCCCCCTTTTTGAACAAGCTGTCCTTGACGGGGCGGTAGGTTTTATGGGATACAGAACCTTCTATTCTCAGTATGGCGACATTTTTGCGTACATCTGCTTTGCCGTGACGGGAATATTTTTTATTGTTAAGCGAAGGAGAAGAAAAAAATGATTGAAGATATTGCAGCCATCATCGGGGATCTTGAGCAAAGGATCGATAATCTGCGAGGTTGTCTTTGACATATCGGCGAAGGAAGAACGGAGCAAAGATCTGGAAAGAAAGGTCGTAAAAGAGGATTTCTGGAACGATCCCGAAAACGCGCGTAGTATCCTGAAGGAAAAGAATCAGCTGGAAGCGGTTATTGATTCGTGGAAGGTAAAATCTGACGCTCTTGATGATCTGAAGATGCTCTTCGATATGGCACGGGAGGAGGAAGGAGACGAAGAAACCCTCAGAGAAATCCAAAATGATGCGGAAGCTCTGGAGAAATCCGTCCGCGACGAAGAACTGAAAACCATGTTGAGCGAACCGGAGGATCATAACAACGCCATCCTTGTGATACATTCCGGCGCCGGCGGGACGGAAGCGCAGGACTGGACGGAGATGCTCATGCGAATGTACCTCAGATGGGCGGAGAAACGAAACTTCAAGAGTACAATTATCGATTATCAGCCCGGCGATGAAGCGGGCGTTAAAAGTGTAACCATTACGCTTGAGGGTGCCTATGCTTACGGCTATGCCAAGGCGGAGGTGGGAATACACAGGCTTGTCAGGATTTCGCCGTTTGATACCGGGGGAAGAAGGCATACCTCGTTTTCATCGGTATTTGTCTATCCCGAGGTTGAAGACGATATTGTCATCGACGTTAATGAAAAAGACCTGCGGATCGATACCTATCGATCGACCGGGGCGGGCGGGCAGCATGTCAACAAGACGGATTCCGCCGTCAGGATAACCCATATTCCCACGGGGATCGTTGTCCAGTGCCAGAATGAACGGTCCCAGCATAAAAATAAATCAATGGCGATGAAGGTCTTGAAATCAAGGCTTTATGAACTAAAGCTTCAAGAACAGCATGAAAAAGCTCAGGAGATGAATAAGGCAAAGAAACAGATCGCATTTGGAAGTCAGATACGATCCTATGTGCTTCATCCCTATAAGATGATCAAGGATCACAGGACAAATATCGAGGTCGGTAATGTCAACAAGGTTCTCGATGGTGACATTGATGAATTTATCGAGGCGTACCTGATGAGTTGATCATCAGGACGGTTGATAAGCCATGGAGAATGATCGACATGGCAATCTGGGTACAGAGAGGAGCGGCGCGGTACTATCATGTATAATGTTCGGTATATACTGGCAGGTCTCATCGTAATTTCACTTTTAGCCCTTTCCTGTTCGCTTCCCTGTCGCCTCATACAGGTCGAGACATTACATAATAATGGAAACGTTACGGCAGATACCACGCAATCCGCCGAAACTGTGAATAACAATACATCGGGGAATGATGTAACGGCGGAAGATCCGCCGGTAGATGACCCCGCCGTCGGAGATGCTCGGTCGGATGACCGGGTGCCAGACGAAACGGCGGCAGGGGATGAAGCGATCGCAACCGAAAAGGCTGGGGTCGCGACAGATATGGAGGAACAGAAAAAGGCGCTTGAACAGGAAAACATGGACCAGGCGCTGGATCTCCTCGAACGATCTCAGGATCTCTGGGAGCGGGGAGAACTCGACAATGCGCTGGCGCTTCTCGACCAGGCCTATACACTCATTCTTGAGGTGGACGGCGAGCCGGATATAGCATGGCAGAAAGATGATCTGCGATTACTCATCGCGAAGCGAATCGTTGAGATCTACACTTCGCGGCGGCTTGTCGCCACGGGAACCCAGAGTGAAATTCCCATTACGATGAACGACGATGTGAAGAAGGAAATCCTCCGATTCCAGCGTGGTGAGCGTCGTTTCTTTACCGAGTCGTATCAACGCTCGGGCATGTATCGTCCGATCATTGCAAAACTCATGAAAGAAGCAGGACTTCCTGAAGAGCTTTCATGGCTTCCGCTTGTTGAAAGTGGATTCAAGTCCCAGGCCCTGTCACGGGCACGGGCGCTCGGCCTGTGGCAGATTATACCATCGACGGGGTATAAGTTCGGGCTCAAGCGGGATCACTGGATCGATGAACGGATGGACCTGGAAAAATCAACAAGGGCTGCCATTGACTATTTAAAACAGCTTCACGGAATTTTCGGCGACTGGATGACCGTCCTTGCCGCCTATAACTGCGGCGAGGGGAGGGTTCTCAGGGTCATATCAAGGCAGCGGATGAATTACCTCGACAATTTCTGGGACCTCTATCGGCAGCTTCCCGACGAAACCGCGCGCTACGTCCCGCGCTTTATCGCGGCTCTTTCCATTATAAAAACTCCGGAGAAATACGGATTCGATCTAAAAAACGTAAAGGTCGATCAACCAATTTCCTATGAAACCGTGACGACGAAGAAATGCATGCAGCTCACGGCTATCGCATCCCATCTGCAGATTTCATATGACGATCTGTCGGCGCTCAATAGTGAATTGCGCTTCAAAACGACGCCGGATAAGGAATACCAGCTGAAGATTCCCCGCGGTCTCGCCGAACGTTTTGCAGTGGCGGTCAACGGTATTCCAACGTCGAAGATTCCAGGGAGCGCGAGGTATATTAATCATAAAATTAAGGCCGGGGAAGCCCTCTCGACGATTGCCGAAAAGTATCATATCTCTGTTCAGTCCATTGTCAGGGCAAATCATCTGACATCGCAACACAGGATCAGAGCGGGAAAGATACTCAAAATACCGATGCGCGGATATGTCTATGTGGAAGAACAGCCCGAAACGACCGGGTTACCCCGTACATTGAGTACAAAGGGGCCCGTCATTTCATATAAAGTCAAACAGGGGGATTCGCTGTGGATCATAGCACGCCGATTCAACACTAACGTGTCGGAGATCAAGGACATTAACGGACTCAGTGGAGACAGGCTTCAGATCGGCCAGGCTATCAAGGTGAGAAACGGTTACTACAACACCCGCGCGGATTCGGATACTTACGTGGTCAGGAGCGGTGATTGTATCAGCACCATCGCCGAGCGGCACCGCATGACCGTCGGAGAGCTCCTCAAGTTGAATAACCTGAATGAAAAAGATACGATTTACGCTGGACAGGTCCTTGCAGTACGACGATGAGCGGGAAGAGGGTTCAAGGAGGATGAATTCGGGCAACGGGTTTTCCTGCTGTCCCCAAACGGTATTCGTTTTCCATACTTGTGATTCGTGATGTTTGTCATTAATGGATGGCGTTCAGGACCTGTGTAACCGCTTCGTCGATAACTTCGCGGTGAAGCTCAAACGGGTATCCCATATTCGTTTTCCTGGCATTTACCTGTAAGGCAAAGAGAATCTTTCCGGTTCTTACATCGATCAATCTGCAGATTAGGTCGAGCTTCGCCACCGGTGTAATTATCTTGCCGTAATCGACGACTTTGCCCACCAGAACGGCATCAACCCCCAGGATAGTGCCGACCCTGACCGCCGTGCGTTCATCCACAATACCAGTCTGCCCCAGAGCCTGTTCGTCCAACAGCTTGTTTAAATGTTTCCGTTCGATGACACTGATTCTTTTCATCACAAGGCCATTGATGATTTTTTCCTGCAATTCATAAGCGGGGTTCGGATAGGATTGTGTATCGTTCCTTCCGTCGATGAATTCAGTGACGGCGACGCGCTGGATATCAGGCGGAAAGGAGACCCCGTTCTCAGGTTTCACCGTACTGGTCTGTTGAATTGATGTGGGAACACAGCACCACAGCATCGAAACAACGACAAGCATCGTGACGAAGATTTTTTTCATAACTCCTCCCCATGGTCACTGTTTTTTGATTACCATCGGTGGTTCGCCGTTTCTGGACGACCGGTGAAATCACACAGCGCACGTGAGCTTAAATATCACACTGATAGAATTGCGTCAATCGTCTGGAAGGTGGGCGGTTCCGGGCGGACTCCACTGGCTCCCCTGCGGAAAAGCAAAAATGCAAATATGTATCTTATCACCTCAAAATCTACAATTACGTATGACGTCTTAACACCCCTTGCTGAACCGGGGAATACGCTAAAGGATGCAGTCATTATAACTATTAGAATATATTATAATATTATGCAGGCTCTTGTAGTTTCGGTCGTGGGGCACTCTTCGGCACACTAATTGCAATCTTCCATAAAGTGAGCTGCCTGTTCTGCTTTGAATCTGTAATCAACTCATTCAATGAATGGATTTCAGGCACAGCGGACAGGTCAAGGCCACAATCAGAGAGGAGATGGATGCCATGAGAGGAAATGTCGCACGATTACAGGCTATTTCGGAGCTGTCTGACAGTAGTGAACTCGAATCAAAATTTGACTTTATCGGAGATTCCGCGCAGGAGCTGTTCGGACGCAACGTCTTCAGCCTGAGAGTGATGAAAACATGTCTTCCCAAGGCTGTTTTCAAGTCCGTCAAGGAGACGATCGAGACGGGCGCCGCCCTTGATGAGAGCGTTGCCGACGTTGTCGCCGCCGCAATGAAAGACTGGGCGATTTCTAAAGGGGCGACCCACTTCACCCATGTATTTTATCCACTTACGGGCCTGACAGCTGAGAAACATGATTCATTTCTTACCCCCGATGGTGAAGGCGGAGCAATTACCGAATTTTCCGGAAAGGCCCTGATTCAGGGAGAACCCGACGCGTCGAGCTTTCCCAGCGGCGGCATACGAACCAC
>JAFGWZ010000232.1 GCA_016936905.1 Deltaproteobacteria bacterium
GCAGACAGGTTGGAAGATACGATTGTTGCAACTCACGGCGCAATAACGGAAGCCATAAAGAAACGGACTGAACAGTCACACACCGTCTCCGCCGAACTGCAACGATATGAAGCGACACAGGTGAGTCTGGAACAGATAATGAAAAATCTCGAAACGGAATAACCGGACATAATCAAAGACTGAAGAGGAGGAACGCATGGACACAGCCATTGAACGGGTAATTGCCCGTGAAATCCTTGACTCAAGGGGAAATCCCACCGTTGAAGTTGATGTCAGACTTTCGGGCGGCGCACAGGGGCGTGCCGGTGTCCCGTCCGGCGCGTCGACAGGGATATACGAAGCGCTTGAACTTCGTGACGGGGATACCAACCGGTACGGCGGGAAGGGTGTGACGAAAGCGGTCAGTTTCATCAACGAAAAAATTGCCTTTGCCGTTCAGGGGATGGATGCCCTGGAATTTAAGACCGTCGACCGGATTATGATCGAGTGGGATGGAACACCGGACAAATCGCATTTCGGCGCCAATGCCATTCTCGGTGTCAGCATGGCCGTTGTGCGCGCCGCGGCACAGGCATGCAACACGCCGCTGTATAGATTCCTCGGCGGTGACCATGCCGTCACTCTGCCATGTCCCATGTTCAATGTGCTGAACGGCGGTGTTCATGCCAACTGGCAGGGTCCGGATTTCCAGGAATTCATGATCTGTCCCTCAGGGGCTCCCGATTTTAAAGAGGCGTTGCGATGGGCCGCCGAGACGTATCACACCCTCAAAAAACTGCTCAGGGACAGGGGATTCTCCGTCGGTGTCGGTGACGAGGGAGGCTTCGCGCCGGCACTGAAAAAAAATGAGGATGCCATTGAAGTGATTCTGAAAGCAATTGAAATAGCGGGCTATAAACCAGGGGAAGAGATCGTCCTCGCACTCGATCCGGCATCGAGCGCGTTTTACGAAGACGGAGCGTATGCCCTCCGGACGGAAGGCCGCACTTTGTCATCCGAAGACATGGTCGGTTTGTATGCCGCATGGGTCGAGAAATATCCCATCGTCGTCATAGAAGACGGTCTCGCGGAAGATGACTGGGACGGGTGGAAGCTGCTTAACAAGACCATCGGACAGAAGGTGGAATTAGTGGGAGACGATCTCTTCGTTACCAACGTGGAGCGGATCGCCCGGGGAATCGCTGAAGACGCCGCCAATGCCGTTCTTATCAAACTGAACCAGATCGGCACCGTCAGCGAGACCATTGCCGCCATTGAAATGGCGCGGAAAGCGGGATGGGGCGCCATGGTGTCCCACAGAAGCGGTGAAACAACGGATACGTTCATTGCCGATTTTACTGTGGCCATGGGCACCGGCCACCTGAAAACGGGAGCGCCGTGTCGGGGCGAACGGGTTGAAAAATACAACCAGCTCCTTCGCATCGAAGAAGAGCTCGGCGACAAAACCGTGTATGCCGGCCGCGGGGCATTCGTGCGGTAACCACATTAGTGATTTCGGCAGACTTTTGGAAAACACTTCCCTGCGTTTCACACTACTTTTGTAATACGCCAGAGAGATAGACGGCATGGTCTTTGTCGGCCGAGAAAAAGAAACACGGCAGATCATACGGGCGCTCGGAAAAGACAGCAACGTCATCATCACGGGCAAGTTCGGAATGGGACGAACAAAGCTTATCCGCCACGTTTCGGACGTGTGCGGAAAGCGGTGGCGGTTTGTATTCGTCGATTTCTCGAAGACTCCTGGACAGGTATGCACTGATATTCTGACGGAGTTGTCACCGGGGATACGTTTCATAAATAAAGATCAATGCCGGCGATATAAAACAATACGCCATCGAATCGCCACCGTGCAAAACCAAGACGCGAGGCCTATGGTCTTGGTCCTGGATAATATCGGGAAACTCACGCCACAGCGGCTGGCCCTCATCCGGTATCTTTCCTGGGAGAAACGGTTTCTCTTCATAGCCGTAACGGAACGTTTCCTGCGAGAGGACGATTTCTTTCTCCTTCGGGCTGAATTACAGCCGGAACATGTCATCAAGCTCGGGCGGATCAGCCGCAGAGATTCAATTGCGTATTTCCACGCGGCATCAGAAAGAAACGGTTTTCAGTGGGAATTGGAACGGATACGCATGATGGCTGAAACAGCCGGAGGATACCCCCTCAGCATGCGGGAAATGGTTACAAGGGAGAAAACAGCGTGAAGGAGCGGGTGACAGGCAAAAGCCGAATCCTGACAGAAACGGAAGCGAAACAGGAGGAGTTCAATATCGAGCAAGACCTTCGTAAGATACGGGGGTGCCCTGTTTGTAACCACATCACCAACATCCTCGCCGATTTTTTTGCACATTTACAATATGAACTGTCAAACGACGAGAGTACCCGTCATAATTACGCGGAAGACCTCGGACTGTGCCCGTTTCATGCGTGGCAATTAGAATCATTCTCTTCCCCTCTCGGTATTGCCCGCAGCTATCCTACCGTTTTGGAACATGTCGCATCGATCCTTGTCACACGTGCCGAAACATCGTCACGGTCCCCGGAGAAAGCCTTGAAGGTCGTAAGAGATTCTGCGACGTGCAGTGCATGCCATCTCCTGGAGAAGATCGAGAATAACTATATCAAGCATCTTGGACTATTTCTGACGGATATCGATGGCCGACAGGCATATGCCTGCTCTCATGGTACCTGTCTGAAGCATCTGGAACAATTGATTAATGCGGTTTCTGCCCCCGTGACTGTTCGGTTCCTATTACTGGATGAGGCTGAACGTTTAAAGCGAATCAGCGCTGATCTCCGGAATTATGCTTACAAACGGGATGCCCTGAAAAGGGACCTTCTGACGAACGATGAGCAAGATGCATACCGTCGTGCGCTGATCAAAATTGCCGGCGGACGAAATGCCTGTGCCCATGGTGACAGCGGAGGATCTCTGGGATGATGGCGTATTCAGATATCAATCAGCACTTGTCTTTGTCATCCGGTTCTATTCATAAAGGCAACAATTATGTTACCCGACTTATCGACTATACAAAGACCCGCCGGTGCCGCACGGGAGGATTCTGCTTTTACAGGTTGGAAGAACCGAACGGATCAGACACGTATTATGCAATTGCAATTTTTAAAATTCTCGGCGTGGCCTTTCACGACGACAGGACAATACGTTATTTGATTGAACAGCAGGACGGGGACGGGTCGTACAGGAGCATTTTCTCAGCCTACTACGCTCTGAGCGGCCTGTATCTGATGGAAGAGCATCCGGCGTATGATCCAGCGGCATATCTTCTCGGACATTTCGATCACTACCGTTTTGATGCGGAATGTCTTCCTGCCGAAGTGACGGCCCTTTTCAAACGGCTGGTATTCTTTATCCGCCTCTGTACTGGACTCGGGATAGACATTCCTAAGAAAAAGAAGAAGGAGATCATCGATTTTGTTCTGAACTTTCAGAGAGATGATGGGGGCTTCGGTCATGGACTCTCGTCCCTGGTAGAAACAGAACAGGCGGCATCAATATTACAATTACTTGATTACCATCCTGTAAAAGACCTCAATATTAAAGAGTTTATCAAATCATGTGAAACTCCTGTTTCCGGCTTTACCGGAGTGCCCAAATCATCGCTGACTTTCATCGAATACATCAACAGCGGTATCAGAGCTTCCGAGCTCGTCGGTTACAGGCCTCGCTATGTCGATGAATGTTTCCGTTTTATCGTAGGGTGTCAGACAAAAACCGGCGGATTTTCAAGGGGATACGGAGCAGGGATTGCAACAATGGAAAACAGTTACTTCGCTGTTGATTCACTAGCACTGTTATTAAAATATATGGTTAATTATTGAAAACGCCCCTGCAACGTTGTCGTCACATCAAGAACTGAATTGTTTTTAGCACCTGTGACCTTATCCCAAAGTATGGGCCATATCTGAGACACTCTTGCTATCGCATGTTTTCCTTGACACCGATCCTTCCCTACATTATCCCCGGCGAAAAGACATCATAGACCAGAAGTTCCTCAGTGATATCAAATATTCTGTGTTTCGTATTGCGCGGCACCCTGATAAGATTATTCTTTCGAAGCGGCACTTCTCCTATGCCGTCTATCCACATTGCGCCGGCACCGGAGAGAATAAAGAGAATATCCTCACTGTTTGTGTGAACGTGTTCCGGCACGGCCACGCCGGCGGGAACTCGCACCAGGATTATGGAGGGGCTCTCAGGGCCATATTCCTCCGTCGTAACGATTTTTTTTATGAATACATCTTTGACAGTCGGGTGCGGTACCCACGGCAGGCTTTCGGTGGTAAATAATATTTCCATAATCATCCCCTTTCTCTTATTTGTTATCGATATCCTATAATGTGAAAGCTTTGCATATCTTCGTTTTATGTCATTTTGTGTCATAAGGTCTGAGGGATCATTCCCCATTTTGTTATTTTGAAGGAGCAAAGCGACTGAGAAATCTTGCGGCCTTTCTCACCAGGAGAATGAGGAATAGTGTCACGGATCAGTGACAGGCTCGGAGAAAATCTGTCTGGCAGGCTTTCTGTAAAGGTAATATAGTCCGATTATTCCGAGGAACCCGTATAATACAGCGCCTTTATCATCAGCCAGTATCGGCATAAACGGCAGAGCAAGAGAAAAAGCTAAAACCAGGGTCCCTATTTGCCTACCCCACCGCCTGTATCGCAATAGTCCAATACCGCCAATGAAGGAAGAGATACCGAACACCGCTGGCAGGATCTGATTTTTTATATCAGGCTGTGAACCCACAATATATCCAGACAACAAAAGGGGCATAATCATCAAGATGATGGCGATAGCACGAATTGAAATGTAAACATCTCTCTGTTCTTTGAGTTGTTTCCTTTCCTCACCGGTAACCCAACGACCGGAGAACAGCTTCAGATTCTTTTGCCTTGCCTCGTCCTTTGAAAGGTGGTCCTGCGGAATGCCCCATTCCGTATTTATCAAGATGTCCTTTCGGTCTGGTTGATAGATCTTAATAGCCATGCCCATACTTCTCCCGGAGGAAATTATGTTTTACACAAATCTTACACAGAAATTCATGTGACAGCAGTGTATCAACCTATGAGATTATCTTTAAGAATGCGCAGATTATTGAACCTGAACTGATCTTGTGACTCAAGTCGAACTTCCCCCTGAGCCGTTTCAGCCTGTATTTCGGATTGTTTTCCACTTTGTATTCCACTATGAAGTAGTTTTTCAAGTGGTTCGACGACATCAAAAAGTAAATCCATTCCTTCCCGATCACAAATTATTTTCATCGTTTCCGGCGATATGAAGCCTCTCTTGTACAGATCATATGCACTAAAGAAATAATATTTTACTTGTCTACGCGCGTTTTGAACGTCTTTGTTACCTAATAA
>JAFGWZ010000233.1 GCA_016936905.1 Deltaproteobacteria bacterium
AAGGCATTACAGCTTTATTGTCAAAAGGTGCATGCAAGATTGATAAACTATTAGAAAAGAACCCAAGTACTTACTTGAGCCGGATGACATGGAATGTGGTCATTGGTGGTTCAAGACAGTTAATGTGACCCATCTTCTATGATATGTTAAAATTGCGCAAAGTTTTCAAACAAATAATAGGATTCGGTGCATCTGGTATCATTGGAACAGTATGTAACCTTATGGTTACCATCATTCTCCATGAGATTTTTTCAATAGAAGTTAGAGGTGCTTATTTATTTGGATTGTTAACTGCCGTTCTCGTAAATTTCTACCTCTGTCGGAACTTAATTTTTCAGTCAAAGGGAAACATGTGGCGTCAATTGTTTGCTTATGTACTTTCATCTTTTTTATTTCGTGGCCTAGAGTACGGTGCTTTTTTACTTCAGGAAATGACAATTAATCTTCCTTACGTTTTGGCAATACTCCTGATACAGGCGACCTCTTTTTTATTGAAATTTTTTTATTACAGAGAACTGGTGTTTACACGTATAAGATAACTTTGCTTTGAACAAAAAGTATGAAAATAGAAACAATATGAGAGAATCAATCCAAACATATTTTTCGAAAGCGATATGGCTTTCTGCAAAAGAAATTGAAAGACCGTTTGTTCGGCATAAAAACGCACAAAACTCCTCGGGAGAAATATGGCATGAGAAATCAGAGATTAGTTATCCGCTCTTATCAGTTATTATCCCGACCTCTGATGCCTACCGCGATGGTTATTTTAAAAAATTGCTTGACCAGATAAGTAGACAAAATTTCATGCATTTTGAGGTTATAGTTGTCCGGGCTGATAAACGCCAGGGCCGTGCCATTAACGTCGGCGCTTCATTGGCTAAGGGAGAATACATTATAACGCTGGATGATGACACATCTCTGCCTGATCCTGAGACATTTAGTAAATTAGTGGCAGTCATGGAGAGGTATCCCGAAATAGGGATGGCAGGAGGCAATAATGTTATTCCGGAAGATGCAAGCCCGTTTGTACGACATGTGATGAAACAGATTCCACGCCGTTCGTGGGAACCAGTTAAAGTAGTCACCGACTCGGATCTTGCAGAACATCCATGTCTTATTATGCGCACTCAGGAGTTTAAGGATGTTGGTGGAGAGAATGAGTTGATTCCCCGTGGACTTGATCCTTACCTGCGTGATGCATTTCGTAAGATGGGAAAACGTGTTGTGGTTGTGCCGGGAGTTATTTATCATCACCTACCACCAGACAGCTTGAACAAGCTTCTGCGTCAGTTTTATCGCAACGGCTGCCAAGCCGCCTATACCAATCGTAAATATCCGCAGTGGATAATCGAAACGCCATCGACGCATGGCTCATTTGAAACCCATGTTCTATTTCCAATGCGACTTTTGCGTTTTCCCCTTCGTTTATTGAAAGCCCTTATAACGATTAAGCCCATTTTATTCCTATGTGAATTTTCTTATGCCGTAGGCTTTGTGCGGGAGTGGTTATTAGCCAAGGAATCAAATGATTAAGATGCTTGATGCGACAGTGTTTATAATTGATTTGACAAAAAAGCTCTATATTGGTATGAATTACTTATTCAGAAATACGGAGGCAGAAAATATGAAAATATCTGAACGAGGACAGATTACTGTTCCCAAGACGCTTCGCGATCGATTTGGTCTGCATAAGGATGTTGAGATTGATATTATTTCGACAGTAGATGGTATTTTAATTCAAAAACGCAGTCGAGGCAGGCATCCTGTTGATTCGGTATTAGGTGTTCTTGGCCAGCCGTCCGACACTGATACCTACATTGAAGAGGTCAGAGGACAATGATCACTGCTGTTGATACAAATATCCTTCTGGATGTTTTCCTTCCCGATAAGAAATTTGCGCCAGATTCTTCCAAACTTCTAAAATCTGCATATGACGAGGGGGCGCTGGTCATCTGCGATATAGTTTATGCCGAACTCGTTCCCCAATTTGAGGGCAGATCCATGCTGGACAGCACGCTGGCAATCATAAATGTATCTCTGTCATCTGTGGACAGAGATATTGCATTTCTCGCCGGGGAAAGATGGAAGGTTTATAGAAAGTCGGTTGGGGAAAGAAAAAGAATCATTACAGATTTTCTCATAGGTGCGCACGCCATGATCAAGGCAGAACGTTTCCTTACTCGAGACAGGGGTTTCTATAAATCCTATTTTCCTGATCTTAAAATATTTTCCCTTTGATCGGTCAGTCGTATCTGGTTGGACATTCCGGTTGAAAAAGTACTTCAAAAAGGAATTTTTGAATTGGCTGTTGATGAAAAAGAGGACTGAATATTGAACGTTTTGTTTGTATCGGATGTTTCAATTGCTGACGTCATTGGCGGGGCTGAGAGGGTCCTGTTTGAGGAGAGTACCCGGTTAGCGAACCGGGGGCATGATGTGCATGTCCTGACCCGCAAACTGCCGCGGCATGTCTCGCATCATCAGGTGATTCAGGGGGTCAATGAGTGGAGGTATGACGTCGATCACAGCAATAGCTTATCGTACCTCAAATCTACCGCTATAAACTGCAGGAAAGTTTTTGAATCGCTCCAGAGTCGATACTCTTTCGGCTGTCTCAATATTCATCAGCCCTTTTCCGCCTTTGGCGTGATTCAATCTCCCCTCGGCAAAAATGCCGCAAAGATTTATACATGCCATTCCCTGTCATTCGAGGAATTCCAGTCGAGGAATCCACGACCCAGGTCAGTCGCGGGGAATATTCCGTATTTCCTGAACATCGAGGCGCGAAAATGTATCGAAAGAAGAGCTTTGAACCGATCGGACCGGATCATTGCCCTCAGCGGGTTCACCAGAGAAAAATTACTTCGGGTTTATAAAATCCCTGACGATAAAATCGTGATTATTCCCGGAGGGGTCGATCTTGAGCGGTTTTATCCTGCCGCCGACAGAACGGGAATCAAAGAACGGCTGAATATCCCGGGAGAAAAAACGATACTGCTTACGGTGAGAAACCTGGTGCCCCGCATGGGGTTGGAAAATCTGCTCCATGCTATGCAGGCAGTGATAAAGGCCGTCCCCGACGTTTATCTTGTTGTGGGCGGGGAAGGGCCTCTGAAAGATCGCCTCGTTTCATTGACGAGGGAACTGGGGATAGATAATCATATCAGTTTTGCCGGTTTTATCCCCGAAGCGGACCTTCCCGATTATTATCGCGCGACCGATATCTTCATTCTTCCCACCTTGGAACTGGAAGGATTCGGATTGATCACACTAGAGGCACTGGCATCGGGAGTTCCCGTCCTGGGAACGCCGGTAGGCGGAACAGTTGAAATCTTAAGCAGGCTCGGTTCTCAGTATCTCTTCAAGGATACCGGCCCGGAGTCCATGTCTGAATTGATCATTCGAACCTGTCGGGAATTTAAAGATAATCCATCATTCCAGCGGGATGTTTCTTCACGGTGCAGGGTATTTGTGGAGAAGAATTATTCCTGGGAGAAAAACGTAAGTGCCTTGGAAACTATGATTGCTCAAATGGCATCGGGGGAAATTCATGAAGGAAATACCGGTTCTGCTCTATCATAATATGGGCCATTACCCTGTGGCCGCGATGGAAGACGGCCTCCATCCTGAATCGTTCGAGCAGCAGATGGGTTTCCTTGCCGAGAATGGTTATAATGTTGTGCCGCTGAAGGCGGCGCTCGATCATCTTTCCGGCCGTATAAAATTGCCGCCCAGATCCATCGCCGTTACCATCGACGGCGGTTATCGAGACGCATATACGGATGCGCTCCCCGTTTTGAAACGCTATAAACTTCATGCCACTTTTTTTGTCGTGCCCCGATATCTCGGCGGCGCAAAGACGGTGGGCGATATACCGATACCTTGCCTAAGTTGGAATGAACTGCGGGTGATTGCTGACGCAGGAATGGGCGTCGGCCTTTTGATGTATGAGGGCAGGGGGATTAAAAGACTGTATAATGAACAGGCTGTAAAGGACAGCGTTTCCGCTTCACTGAAGGTAATGAAAGAGAATTTTGATGGTCATATCGAATTTTGTGCAGTGAAAGAGGGAGTCCCTAAGAAATCTCTGTGGGATTTTCTGAAGGTTCGAGGGTTTAAGGCGGTTTTTACCCAGTGTCCGACAAATCAGCGAACAACTCCGGCCGGCATCGGAAGAATACAAATAGATGACGATGACCATAACATTTTTCTCACCAAGATCTCTCCGATGTATCTCTTTTTTAAGGATAAGCGTTCCTGGAAATATATTCGCAGGTATAAAGTTGACAGGCTTGCCCATCGAATATCAGAAACGGTGAATAGAATTAGGGGAAATAAGCAAGTGTAAACGGATTTTAACTATGTGCGGCATTTGCGGAAAGGTGACAATGGGCGGGAGCCCGGTAGAAGAAGGTCTGCTTCGCAAGATGACATCTGTCCTTTCACATCGAGGGCCGGACGACGACGGAATCTATCTGAATCAAAAGAAGGATGTCAGCATCGGTCTGGGGCATAGAAGGCTCAGCATCATCGATCTCTCGGAAGCCGGCCGGCAGCCGATGACGAATGAGGACAAAAGTGTCTGGATGGTCTTCAACGGGGAAATATACAATTTCCAGTCGCTGAGGTCTGAACTTGAAAAGAAAGGACACCGTTTCGCTTCACAGACCGATTCCGAGGTTATCATTCACCTCTATGAGGAGGAGGGCATTGAAGGTGTAAGAAAACTCATCGGAATGTTTGCCTTCGCCATATGGGACGAATATGCTCAGGCACTGTTTCTCTGCAGGGACCGTCTCGGCATAAAACCCCTCGTTTATTGCCGAAACGGGAATTCTCTCGTTTTTGCTTCAGAGATAAAGGGAATATTGCAGAATCCCGATATATCGAGGGAGATCGATTGGGATGCCCTCGGCCTTTATCTTACCTTCAATTCCATCAATGCGCCGTTCACTATATTCAAGGGTGTAAAGAAACTCAGGCCAGGGCATGTCCTGGTTGTGCGCGACGGGAAAACGGAGGAAAAGGAATACTGGAATATTGACAGGAATATCCAGATAAAAACAGGCGACGAAGAAGATTTTACCACCCTGAAGAACAGATTGTTCGAAGTCATGGAAGATGCTGTCAGGATGCGAATGATTGCGGATGTCCCACTGGGCGCATTTTTGAGCGGCGGGATTGATTCAAGCATTATTGTCGGGCTTATTGCGAGGAATTCTAGTAAACCGGTAAAGACCTATTCAATCGGTTATAAAGATATGCCCATGTTTGACGAGACCGGATATGCCAGAGAAGTAGCCGTTTTAAATAATACCGATCATCATGAAATTAAACTCGGTTCGCAGGATGTTATAGACGCTATTCCTGATGTTCTTAACTCTTTTGATGAACCGTTTGCCGATTCTTCGGCGGTTCCGATGTTCGTCGTATCAAGGGAGACGGGCAAAGATGTCAAGGTTGCTCTCTCCGGTGACGGTGGGGATGAACTGTTTGCCGGATACAGGATGTACACAGGGGAGGCATGGTGCTCAAGGTATCAGAAGATCCCTTCATTCATACGTAAAAAAGTCATAGAGCCCGTCTTTTTATCTCTTCCCGAATCGCGGGATCGCAAACTGCCCGAGTATGCAAGAAGGGCGAAAAAGTTTCTGCGGGGCGCAAAGGAAAAAACCCTCGAAGATCGCTTCTTCGCATGGAACGAGATATTTTCCCGGGAGTTGAGAAAGAACATGCTTGCGGGGATCGAAGCGATCGATCATGATCTGGGAAATAAGATAGTGTCGAAGCGGCTG
This sequence comes from Deltaproteobacteria bacterium, assembly GCA_016936905.1. GTDB lineage: Bacteria > Desulfobacterota > Syntrophia > Syntrophales > UBA6807 > DSDU01. The sequence continues at coordinate 5,796 of JAFGWZ010000233.1, forward strand.
ATCGAAAGAGACGACGATGATATCAACCGTATGCTCTATGCCGACGTCAAGGAGTCCCTTCCAGGGGATATGTTGAGGAAAGTCGACGCCATGAGCATGCTCAACGCTCTGGAGGTCCGAGTCCCTTTCCTGGATCACCGGGTCTGTGAACTGGCCTTTTCAATGGGCGGCCACTGGAAGATCAGGAATGGCAGGGGGAAGTATATCCTGCTTGAGACATTTAAAGACATTCTGCCGCGGTCGCTGCACAACAGGGCGAAATGGGGATTCGAGGTGCCCATCAGTGCGTGGCTGAAAGCCGAGTTGCATTACTTGATAGATGAGTACCTTGGGAAGGATCTGATTGTCAGGCAGGGAATCTTCGATTACGAGACTGTTAAAAATCTCATTGACAGCCTCATGGCAAACCGTTCAGATACATCGTGGCACGTATGGAATCTGATTGCCTTTCAGGTCTGGTTTTCAAATTATATGTGAGGTCGGTGGTGCCGAAGAAAATAAAGGTCATACATATCATTACCCGGTTTGACAAGGGGGGGTCCGCGGAAAATACCTTTCTGACTGCGAAAGGCCTCGACGGGAAGAGATACGATGTTACCCTGATCAGGGGCCTTTCTCTGGAATCACAAATGACGGGACGTGAATCAGCGGCGGTTGAGAATAATGTGGACGAGTTGGAACGGGGAGGAGTCAGGGTCATGACAGTTCCCGAGATCGTAAGAAGGATTCAGCCCTGGTACGATGCAAAGGCCCTGCTCATCATGATAAAGATATTCCACCGTGAGAAACCCCATATTATCCACACCCATACGTCGAAGGCGGGGATACTGGGAAGGTGAGCGGCTTTTGTGGCGGGAGTTCCCGTCATCGTCCATACGCCTCATGGACACGTTTTCTGGGGCTATTTCGGGAGATGGAAAACCCGGCTGTTTATATTCATGGAAAAACTGTCCGCCCTTGTCACCGATAAACTGGTCATGCTGACGGACAGTGAAAGGGACGATCATATGAGGTGCGGCATAGCTCCCCCGGAGAAATTCGAGGTTATTCACAGCGGAATCGACGTCGAACGGTTCTCCTCGACGGCC
>JAFGWZ010000234.1 GCA_016936905.1 Deltaproteobacteria bacterium
AAGACAGGCTCGTCCTCAAGGGCGGCACGGCCCTGAACATTTTCATCTTCGCCGTTCCCCGCCTCTCGGTGGATATCGATCTCAATTACGTGGGTGCGGCGGACCGGGAAACGATGCTCCTGGAACGACACAAGGTCGAGGAAGCCTTGCAGGCGGTCTTTGCCCGGGAAGGGTACACGGTCAGGCGTGTTCCCACAGAGCATGCGGGCGGCAAATGGCAACTCCGTTATCCCAGTGCCGACGGCCAGGGAGGCAATCTGGAAGTGGCTGTCAATTTCATGTTTCGGATCCCTCTGTGGCCCTTGCAGCGGATCGATTCACGACCCGTCGGCATCTGGCAGGCCGCAGGCATCCCGGTGGTGGACATCCACGAACTCGCGGCGGGCAAGCTTTCTGCATTGCTCTCGCGACGGCAGGGGCGGGATCTGTTCGATTGCAGCAATCTCTTCCGTCTGGGCGGCTTTGATCGAGAACGGCTGCGCCTGACCTTTGTCGTCTACGGCGCCATGAACCGCAGTGACTGGAGAACCATAACACTGGATGACGTGGCTGTCGATACCGCCGATCTGGAACAAAAGCTCATCCCCACGCTAAGGTCCGCATGGAGCGAAAATATCCGGAAGGAACAGTTTGGGGAGGGCCTTGTCGAGGACTGCCGCAATCTTCTTTCCAGCCTGCTGCCGTTCACCGCGCTCGAACAGGAATTTCTCGATCAGATTCTGGACAGAGGCGAGATAGCCTCTGAACTGCTGACGGGCGATGAGACCCTGCAGAACCGCATCCGGCGCCATCCGCTTCTGGAATGGAAAGCCGTGAATTTAAGAAACCACAAGAAGGATCGCTGAAAATCCATTCCTTTCCAATGAGACATTTAAAAAGTTCAACAGTGATGTCAACTATACTCTTCATCACACAGGTTCCAGCGATGCTGTGATCGGCTGCCATATATCTAAAAACGCATTTCCCCCTCAAAAATAAATTCTATCGACAGTTGTGCGGGGAACATGCTGCTTTTCCCACGCCTGCCCTTGAGAGTGTCGGTTCATCCCCGCGTGTGCGGGGAACATATTTTTGTTTATATTTTTTTGAAGATTACACGAAATTTCGAACGCTCCTTGATGTAATTTGAATTTGCTTGCCGTAATGATATTTCAAGCAAGACGCCTTCTCGTAATTCTTATTCCAGAACTGTAACTATTTTTCTTGCCCGGTCAGTGAATGATGGGGATTACTGTCTTTGTAAATATATTTCTTGACATTGCACCGAATATAACTATAATTCTTGCATTGTAATCGTTTTCCCGGAGAATGCCATGATTGAAAACGGTCAGGACACATCGATACACAAACGTGCGGGTTATGCGGCACTTGTTAAGCGATACGACCTCGACGTTATCCCAAACTGGCATAAATCCTTTGTCGCGATCACTGGAACCCACCGGATTTACTCAACCGAGGGGCTGATCGAAGAGGTTTACCCGTCCAAGTACTGGCCGGGGGACACCTTGGGCGGCCATCTTGAGTTTGCTCTCAAGTACGACGGTACTAATCTCGCAATACTCACCAGCCTGTTTGAGAAAGCATCTGAGAAAGATTTCCTCGAATATGTCCGGTCCAAACCGACCGGTAAGTACGCCAGGAGGTTGTGGTTCCTGTACGAGTTCCTGACAGGCAAAACTCTCCCGCTCGATGACGTGAAACGCGGAAACTATGTCGATCTTATCGATCCCGATAAATACTATACGGTCACCCCGGGTCACCAGATTCGCCGTCAGCGGATCAATGACAACTTGCCGGGCGATTGTAGATTCTGCCCCATGATTCGTCGTACCGACGAACTTCGCAATTTCGAAGCGGCCGACCTTTCCAGGCGCTGTCAGCAAGTCGTGTCCACTTACTCACCGGAATTATTGAAGCGGGCGCTTGGCTACCTCTATACCAAAGAGACGAAATCATCCTTCGAAATTGAACACATCAAGCCCGGTTCACAAAGGACCGAACGCTTTGTGGCACTTCTTCATCTTGCGGAAAGCAAAGACTTCTGCAAGAAAACGAATTTGATCGAACTGCAGAATCGCATTGTTGATGCACGGTTCTCTGAATCCGATTATCGATCGAGCCAGAATTATATCGGTGAGACGATTGCCTGGCAAAATGAAAAGATACATTTCGTTTGTCCGAAACCAGAAGACCTGACCGACCTCATGGAAGGCCTGATAGCCGCCCACGAGCGCATGAATGCAGGTAAGGTATCTGCTGTAATTCACGCCGCAGCTATCGCCTATGGATTCGTTTTTCTACACCCGTTCGAGGACGGCAATGGCCGAATCCACCGATTCCTGATCCATAACATACTTGCCCGGCAAGGCTTCACACCCAAAGGAATCATGTTTCCCACATCTGCATCCATGCTGAAAAACACTGCCGATTATAATGACTCTCTCGAAGCGTTCTCCCGACCACTCATGGCATTGGTGGAATACTCGCTCGACGAAGAAGGCCATATGACCGTATATAATGATACGGCCAGGTGGTACCGCTATATCGATATGACGCCCCAGGCCGAGTCGCTTTTTGAGTTCATCGAGCAGACAATCGATACAGAACTTACCCATGAATTGACGTTCCTGGCCAAGTATGATGAGACTAAGAGGGCTATCCAGGAGATCGTGGACTTGCCGGACCGACAGATTGACCTTTTCATTCGGCTCTGCCTGCAGAACAATGGCCGGATCTCAGAAAGGAAGCGTGTAAACCACTTTGATTCCCTGTCGGAGGATGAAATTCATCGCATGGAACAAGCCGTTCATGACTCTTACGGCAGCACAACCTCAGATATGTATTAACTGCAGCACGACCATAAAAAATACAGAGGGACGGTAACACCTCAATATTCCCATACACCTCGTCTTGTTCTCCCGAAGACATTCTTTTATATCACAGGTTTTCCCCTATCCTGTGATTACATTCTCGCCCCACAGGATATCA
>JAFGWZ010000235.1 GCA_016936905.1 Deltaproteobacteria bacterium
CTTGGTGCCGGGCACCTTCGCGGTCTTACCCGTGCCGTCTTTGATCGAAACGCGGGGACGGAGGTCAAGTTCGCGGTATTCAACGATGACCTTCCGGGACAGTCCGGTCACTTCATCGACCTGTTCCTGCATGGTCTTTCCCTCGACAATATCACCGAATTTAACAGTTCCGTCTACTTCGGCAAGAATCGGTATCGAGAAGGGATCCCACTCGGCAAGCCGTTCTCCCATCTTGACTTCTCTGCCTTCTTCTACCTTGAGATGGGCGCCGTAGGGAACGGGATATTTACCGCGGTTTCTTCCCTCTTCGTCGAAGACGTGGAGTTCTCCGGTTCTGCTCATGACAACCAGATCATGTTCATGCCGCTTGGCCACATTGAGATTGACGAATTTGACGATTCCTTCGTGGCGCGCTTCAAGGGTGGAATGTTCCTCAAACTTGGCGGTTCCACCGATATGGAACGTTCTCATGGTGAGCTGCGTTCCCGGTTCGCCGATGGACTGGGCGGCGATGATACCGACGGCTTCTCCGATATTCACCAGATGTCCGTGGGCGAGATCCCGTCCATAGCAGCACGCGCATACGCCGTACTTGGATTTGCAGGTAAGGGTGGATCGAATCAAGACTCTCTCCAGGCCTGCTTTATCGATCTTCTCCGCCCGGGCTTCATCAATCTCCTCGCCGGCATGGACGAGAATTTCACCGGTAAAAGGATCCTGGATATCTTCAAGGGCAACCCGGCCCAGAATGCGCTCTCCCGCCGTTTCGATGATTTCGCCACCCTCGACAAGGGCGGACACATAGATTCCATCGAGAGTCCCGCAGTCTTCCTCTGTAATGATACAATCCTGTGAGACATCAACGAGCCGCCTGGTAAGATATCCCGAGTTTGCCGTTTTCAGCGCCGTATCGGCGAGACCTTTTCGGGCTCCATGGGTGGAAATGAAGTATTGGAGAACAGTCAATCCTTCTCTGAAGTTTGCCGTAATCGGCGTTTCAATGATTTCTCCGGAAGGCTTCGCCATGAGCCCCCTCATTCCGGCAAGCTGCCGTATCTGGGCGGCGCTACCCCGGGCTCCCGACTCTGCCATCATGAAAATCGGATTGAAACTTTCGCCGGCAGATGAAAGGGTTTCCGATTTTTCCATACCGATATCTCTCAGCATTTCAGCAGCGACTTTCTCCGTTGCCTGGGCCCAGATATCGATAACCTTGTTATATCTCTCACCGTCGGTAATCAATCCATCCATGTACTGTTTCTGGATTTCTTTTACTTCCAGGTTCGCGTCTTCAACGATCTGCCCCTTTCCCTCAGGAATGACCATGTCGTTGATGGAAATGGAAAGTCCCGATTTCGTCGCATACTGGAATCCCAGGTCCTTGAGGCGGTCCGCCAGGATTACCGTCGTCTTGGCACCGCACATCCGGTAACTGTAGTCGATAAGATTGGCCATCTCCTTTTTGGTGATAACCCTGTTAATATGGGAAAAGGGAATTTCTTCGGGGATGATTTCATAAAGAAGCACCCGCCCGACGGTCGTTTCGACCATGTCTCCGTTGAATCGAAGCTTGATTTTCGCGTGAAGGGCCGCTTCCCCGGCATCAAATGCGCACCGAACCTCTTCCGGGTCGGCAAATATCATTCCTTCGCCCTTTGATCGATCCCGCGACCTCGTCATGTAATAAATCCCGAGAACAATGTCCTGACTGGGCACAATGATCGGTTTGCCGCTCGCCGGAGACAGGATGTTATTGGTCGACATCATAAGAACTCTGGCCTCGACCTGCGCCTCAAGAGAAAGGGGAACATGCACCGCCATCTGGTCGCCGTCAAAGTCGGCGTTGAATGCCGCGCACACGAGGGGATGAAGCTGAATCGCTTTTCCCTCGATCAGGACGGGCTCAAACGCCTGGATACCGAGACGATGCAGTGTGGGCGCACGATTCAGCATGACAGGATACTCCCGGACGACCTCATCGAGGGCATCCCACACCTCCGGCGATTCCTTCTCCACCATCTTCTTGGCGCTTTTGACCGTTGTTACGTATCCCTTCTCCTCGAGGCGATTGTAGATAAACGGTTTGAAGAGTTCCAGCGCCATCTTCTTCGGAAGGCCGCACTGGTGAAGCCTGAGATCGGGACCAACGGTGATGACGGACCGTCCCGAATAGTCCACCCGCTTGCCGAGGAGGTTCTGCCGGAACCGCCCCTGCTTCCCCTTGAGCATATCGGAAAGCGACCGCAACGGCCTCTTATTCGATCCGGTAATCGCCTTGCCCCGCCGTCCGTTGTCGAAAAGGACATCCACCGCTTCCTGGAGCATCCTTTTTTCGTTCCTGATAATGATCTCGGGGGCGTTGAGCTCCTGGAGACGCTTCAGACGGTTATTCCTGTTGATGACCCGCCGGTAGAGGTCATTGAGATCCGACGTGGCGAAGCGGCCACCGTCAAGCGGCACCAGAGGACGGAGATCGGGAGGGATGACGGGCAATACGGTCAGGATCATCCATTCCGGCCTGTTCCCCGACTTTTTCAACGACTCGACAACCTTCAGTCGTTTGACCAGCTTCTTCTTTTTTGTTTCCGAGGTTGCTTCTTTCAGTTCACCGCGCAGAGTGTTATCGAGTTCCGTCAGATCGATTTCCTCCAGAAGTTTCCGTATCGCCCCGGCTCCGATGTCCGCATCAAAAGCATCTTCACCGTAAAGCTCACGAGCCTCCCAGTACTGTTCTTCCGCCACCAGTCCCTGTTTTTTGAGCGGTCTATCCTTC